>JAKABB010000028.1 GCA_021802045.1 bacterium | reverse complement strand
CGGCGGCCGTCACCCGCACCCCGTTCTGCCGCCCCTGGAAGACGGAGGTGAGCGGCCCGGTGCTGACGCCGCCGGCGGCGGCGGCGGCGTGGGCCGCCGCCGCCGCCCGCGTCGGGGCCCACGTGAAGTAGGCGCCCCCGCTGCCGGTCATCGCCCACCACGCGTCCGGGGCCCCGCGGCGCAGGGCCCGGGCCCGATCGGGCAGCGCGGGCTCGGCGCGGCCCGCCGCCGCTTCCAGGGCGCTCCCGCAGAGGGGGCCGGTCGGATGGCCGCCCTGGCGCAGGTGCTGGGCCAGCGCTCGGCCGCGCTGGCCGGCGCTGAAGTCAGCGGCGCTGGTCCGGCGGTAGACCTCGGCGGTCAGCACGCGGGCCAGCACCACGATCACGAACCACCCGGTCTGAAGCGGCGGCAGCCCTTCCAGCCGCTCCCCGACCCCGGTCACCAGCGCGGCTCCCTGGCGCAGCGCGAAGGGGACGTCCGCCCCCAGCCGGGTGGCGGCCCGGCCCTGGGCCTCGGGGTGTCCCGCTCCCAGGAGCTGGAGGGCGGCGGCGGCATCGGCCGAGCCGCCCCCGAGCCCGCTGCCCACCGGAATGCGCTTCCACAGCCACAGGCGGCCGGGGGGCGGGGGCGCACCCTCAGCCTCGAGCGCCCGGGCCGCGGTGGCCACCAGGTTGCCCGGGGCGCCGTCGAGTCCTTGGGCGGCCGGGCCGCTGAGGTGGAGCGGGGGAGGTCCCGGGTCGCCCGCGGGAGTGGGGGCCCAGCCGACCAGGTCGGTCCAGTCGATGGTCTGGGCCACGGAGACCAGCTCGTGGTAGCCGTCCGCCCGTCGGCGCGTCACCTCCAGGGTCAGGTTGAGCTTGGCGGGGGCGGGGCGCAGGGTCCACACGGGTGGCTCCCATTCTCCCGGAAGGCCGCTGCGCCCGGCGCCCGGGGCCGGTATTGCTATACTTCACCGCTCGCGGGATCCCGATGTGGTGCGCCGCCGCGCGCCGAGCATCCCGCTCCTGGCAGGAGAACTTGGTGGCCAACTCGGTTTCGGCGCGCAAGCGGATTCGCAACGCGGCTCGCAAGCACGAGCAAAACCGTGGCGTCCGCTCGTCGGTGCGCACCGCGGTGGCCAAGGCCCGGCGGACGCTGGAGGGCAGTGACCTGCCCGGTGCCCAGGAGTTGATCCGCCTCGCGGCCTCGGCCCTGGACAAGGCCGCGCAGCACGGGGTCCTCCACCCCCGCAACGCGGCCCGGCGCAAGTCCCGGCTCATGCGCCAGGCGGCGAAGCTCACAGGGGCCCTGGAGCACCCGGAGACGGCGCGGGCCGCGCGGGCCAAGGGCACGGGCCGGGCCCGGGCGGGGACCGCCAAGGCCGGACGGGGCACCAAGGCCGTGGCCGGCAAGCGCAGCGTGGCCAAGGGGGCTGCCGGCAAGCCGCAGACTCGGGCCACTCGCACGGCGGCGGTCCGGTCAGCCACGACCCGGTCGCGCCCCACCGAGGCCCCTCCCGCCGACTGAGGGCCGGCGTCAGCGGTCAGGTCACGCTGGGGCGCTCCCGGCAGACGCAGAACTCGTTGCCCTCCGGATCGGGCACGACCCTGCCACTCCCAGTCGACCGGGCTGCCGTGGGGGGCGCCGACGGTGGTGGCTCCCAGCTCCAGCAGTCGGTGCACCACCTCGTCGGGCGGGGCAACAAGGGGCCCAGGTGGACGCGGCTCTTGACCGCCTGGGCCTCCTCCACCCGCTGCAGGAAGATGGGCCGCCCGTCGTCTGGAGGGATCGGGTCCAGGTACGGATCACCGTCGCCCCGGGTGCCGAGGTATCCGAGCGCCTGCACCCAGGAGGTGGCCAGTGCCCGGGAATCCCGGCAGTCGATGCCAACCTCCAGCCGCACGGTCATCGGCGGCTCACCGTGGCCCATGGATCACCTCCGATAGGGTGCCGGTCTGGCCGGGGTGCCCGCCGCTGGTCAGCCTGACGGGAGGGCGTCTGCCGCCGGCCGGCGGCACGCCTCGCGCCGCCGCCGATCCTCAGCGCGCGAGCGGATCGGCGCGGGCCGTGGCGGCGGCCGCGACCAGGAGGCGCAGGCCCTCGGCGGCCTCGATCCGCCCGCTGCGGTAGGCGCTGTCGAGCTCGGCCAGCGCCTCCAGCCAGCGCTGGAGCTCGGGGCCTGGCACCCGGCGGGCCTGGCGGCAGCGCTGCTCGGCCTTCCAGCCTTCGCGCTCACCGCTGGCCTCCGTCGGCGTCTGGCCGGCCGTGAGCCGAGCCTGGGTGGAGAGGAGCCGACGAATGGCGGCAGCGATCCACCCGATGAGGCCCGGCACGTTGCTGTCCGGCTGCGCCAGGAGGGCGGCCAGGCGGGCTGGCGCCTCCAGGGGGCGATCCACCAGGCTGTCGGTCAGGCCCCAGACCGCCCCCGCGGGGTCGGCCGGCACCAGCGCCTGGGCGGCCTCGGTGTCGACCCGTCCACGTTCGTCCCCGACCAGGGCCAGCTTGCCGAGCTCCTGGTCGAGCCGGCCCAGCCCCCGCTCGGCGACCTCCAGCAGGCGAGCCTGGACCACCGGGGCCACCCGCAGGCCGCGGGCGCGGAGCTCGGTCTCGACGTGGGTGCGCAGGTCGCGGGCACGCAGCCGGGGGTGGATCCGGACGGTGCCCGTGCGTCGCGCCGCCACCAGGACCGGGTGCCGCTCGGCCAGCTTCCAACGGATGCCGAGGCAGACCGCGGTGCTGGGGTCGCGCTGCTCCAGGGCCGCCACCAGCCGGGCCGCCTCGCGAGCCCAGGTGGAACTGTCGGCCCGGTCCGGGGCGGGCTCCGCGGCGCGCCGGGGGCGTTCCCGGCAGGCTGGCGGGTCCCAGAGGACCACCACCCGGTGGGGGTCGAGGAAGGCCGGCGTCCCCAGGCTGCGGGCCACCGCGTCCAGGTCGGTGGGGTCCCGGAAGGTCTCGGTCCCGAAGCCGGCGGCGTCGAGGCCGACAGCCCAGCTCTGGAGCTGGGCGCGGACATCCCGCTCGACCAGGAAGGGTTCCTCCCCGTGGACCAGCACCAGCGGCTCGCTCACGGCCGCTGGCCCTGGCCGGTCCCCTGCTCGAGCACGCTGGCATTATGGCGGTGGCCGGGGCCGATCCGGCCTGGTGGCCCCGCGCTGGGGCCGGTCCCCGCTACGATCCGGGTTGCGGTGCCCAACCACGGCCCGTCAGCATGGGGGGCGCTGACGGGTGCCGGAGGGGCTGGTGCCCGCGCTCGTCCGGCGTCGCCCACCCCGACTGGGCCCTGCGATCTCATGGAGGCAGACGGTGCTCCTGGCGGCCTTCCCCACCCCGGTTCCCCAGATCCCCTTCGGGACCGCCGGGGCCGCGGCGGCTATCGGGACGGTCTTCCTCATCCACATCGCCTTCGTCGGCTTCATCCTCGGGGCCACGGCGCTGGCTCCCTTCATGGAGATGGCCGGGCTGCGCCGGGGAGGCGACCCCATGTGCCTGCGCTATGCCCGCAAGCTGGCGCGCTCCATCATCTACCTGTACAGCTTCGGCGCCACCTGGGCCGTCTTCGCGGTGGTCCTGCTCACCGGGCTCTACGGCAACCTGATGGGGACCCTCCTCAACGTCCTCCTGGTGCCGCTGACCATCGCCTTCGCCAGCTTCTTCGTGGGCATCCCGCTGCTCTTGCTGTACGTCTACCGCTGGGACCACATGCGGCCTCGCTGGCACCTCGCCGTCGGCTTCGCCTTCGCCGCCGTCCAGTACGTCTTCCTGGTGACCATCGTGGAGCTGGACAGCTACGCCCTCACCCCCGGGTCGGCCCTGGCCGGCCGGGCCCTGTTCAGCCCCAGCTACCCCTGGCTGCTGCTGCACTACGCCGCCGCCAACATCTCCTGGGCGGCCCTGTTGCTGGCGGCGATCGCCATCTGGCGGGGGCGGCGGGCCACCTCACCGGCGGAGATCGCCTACCAGCGCTGGGCGGCCCGGATCAACTTCGCCATCGGGGCCGCCTTCCTCCTGGCCCAGCCGTTCACGGGCTTCCTGCTCGCGGCCACCATCAAGACGGCGGCCCTGCCGGCCTTCGACAGCCTCTTCCTCAGCGGCTCGGCGGCGATGTTCCTGGGCCAGGTCGGCCTGCTGGCGATCCTGGTCCTGGGTGCCAATGTCGTCTTCTGGCGCCACAACGAGGCCGCCAAGGACGGGACCAGGGGCGCCGCCCTCACCGGGGTGGCCCTGGTCGGCATGGCCGGCACGGCCCTGCCGGCGGCCGTCCTGCCCCCGGGGCTGGTGGCGCTGCGGTACCTCTGCCTGCTGGTGGCCTTCCTGGCCACCGGCGCCAACCTGGTCCGCTTCGTGGCCACCACCCGGCGCTCGGGGAGCACGGCCTCGATCCCGGCCGGGGTGGGGCAGGTGATCACGGTGGTAGGGGTGACGGCCCTGGTCCTCAGCCTCTACATGGGGGTGATCAAGGAGAACGCCAAGCTTCCCTGCGCCATCGGGCCGCTGCCGGGCCACAGCGCCTGCCTCATGACCTTGCACACGGCCACTCAGAACTTCCGGCCGCCGACGGGGACCCTGCCGTGAACTATCAGGACTTCGAGTCGGCCTGGTACCTCGGCCTGATCATCACCGGCGGCTTCGTGATCCTGCTCTACGGCGCCGGGCTGGTGGCCCGGCGCCTGCGGCCCCTGTGGCGGCAGGGCGACCGGGCCGCGGTGGCCCTGGTGGGCGGGGTCACCGCCATGTCGGTGACCTTCGTGCTGGCGATCCTGCTCGCCGCGCTGATCGTGCTCATCTTCCAGGGCACCGCCTGACCGTGGCCGCCCGCCGCATGAGCCGCCGCCGCTTCATGGTCCTCGTGACCAATCTCTCCGGGGCCGGGATCACCCTGCTCATCGCCGCGCCCATCGTGGGCTCGGTGCTCTCCCCGATCTTCCAGCGGCGGACCCATCCGTGGATCCGGCTGGGGGACATCGCCGACGTGCCGCTGGCCCAGCCCACGGCCTACGTGGTCCATTTCCCCGTGACCCAGGCCTGGAAGGTGCCGGCGGTGCCGCGCATCGTCTACGTGGTCAAGCTGAACGTGAGCGGGCAGACCCAGCTGCTCTCCTTCTCCAACGTCTGCACCCACATGGAGTGCGACGTGCACTGGGACACCAACCTCAACGAGTTCCTCTGTCCCTGCCACGGCGGTCTCTACAGCATCGAGGGCATCAACATCGGCGGGCCGCCGCCCAAGCCGCTCTACCGCTACGAGCACCGGCTGGACGGCACCATCCTGTACGTCCGCGACGTGCTGACCGAGGCCTGAGGCGGTGGCTGATGAGAGCACCCGCAGCCCGCTGGCGCAGCGCCTGACGCGACCGGTGCGCGGCCCCATGGCCGCCCTCTACCGCTGGATGGACTCCCGCCTGGGTCTGGCCGACCTGATCAACAAGGGGCTCTACGAGGCCACGCCTCGCCGGGGGGCCTGGGCCTACACCCTGGGCAGCGCCACCCTGGTCATCATCGCCCTCCAGATCGTGACCGGCATGTTCTTGCTGTGGACGTACGTGCCGTCCGTGACCGAGGCCTGGGACAGCCTCAACTTCATCGCCCGTCACGACGAGTTCGCCGCCATCGTCCGCGGCATGCACCTGTGGGGGGCCTACATCCTCTTCGTGGTGGTGGGCCTGCACATGGTGCGGACCTTCGTCAGCGGGTCCTACAAGCGTCCCCGCGAGCTCAACTGGATCACCGGCGTCATCCTCTTCCTGCTGGTCCTGGGCCTGGGGATCACCGGGGCCATGCTGCCCTGGGACCAGGCGGCCTACTGGACCACGGTGGTGGTGACCAACATCCTCCACTACATCCCGGTCATCGGCCACTGGGCCCGCGAGGTCTGGCGGGGCGGGAACCAGGTGGGGCCGGTGACCCTCACCCGCAGCTTCGCCATCCACATCTGGCTGCTGCCGGCGCTGCTGATCCCCATGATCGTGGCCCATCTCTACCTGCTGCGGCGCCACGGGGAGTTCGGCTCCTGGGTCAACTACGACCCCGATGCCACCGAGGAGGAGCTGGCCGAGCGCATGCGCCACGCCGAGCCGCCCTATCCGGCCAAGCCCACGGAGCCGGCCTACGCGGTGCCGGCCGACCTCGACGAGTTCTTCCCCTCCCAGACCGCCAAGGACGGGGTGGTGTCGTTCATCCTGGTGCTGATCATCTTCATCATGGCCATCGCCGTCGGCTCGCCCCTGGAGGCGCCGGCCAACCCCGCCATCCTCAACTACGTGCCGGCCCCGGAGTGGTTCTTCCTGCCCCTCGACCAGCTGCTGGTGCAGTTCCCGCAGTCGTGGATGATCCCGGTCGGTGTCTTCATCATTCCCGGCCTCGCTAGCATGATCCTAATGGCCGTGCCCTTCCTAGACCGCTCGCCCGAGCGCCGGCCCTGGAAGCGGCCCGAGCTGATGGTCCCGGCGGGCTTCGCCGTCTTCTTCCTGCTCTTCGAGACGATGCTGGCGGTCAACCGGCTGTTCAACCTGTGAGCCTGCTCGCCGCCGCCGGCCCGCAGCTGAGCCCGGTCGGGATCTCGACCGGGGCCGCCACCCTGCTGGTGGGGGTGGTGATGCTGCTCCACGTCCAGTTCGCCGCCTTCCAGCAGGGGGGAGCGATCCTGGTGCCGCTGACCGACTTCCTGGGGATGGTGCGCAAGGACGAGCGCCAGAGCCGCTTCGCCCACGGCCTGCTGAAGACCATGGCCGTCGTCTTCGCCTTCGGCACCGCCCTGGCGGTGTTCGCGGTGATGGTGCTGTTCACCGGGCTCTGGGGCCACTTCTGGGTCAAGCTCCTGCGGGTGATGTTCTGGCCCTTGGTCATCGAGGCCGGGGCCTTTGTCACCGAGGTCGCCGCCATCTACACCCTCTACGCCCTCTGGGACCGGCTGGCGGCGGTGCGCCCCCTGCGCATCGGCCTGGGCATCGTGCTGGCGATCGACGAGTTCGTGCAGATGCTGATGATCAACGTCGTCGCCTCCTACATGCTCACCCCCCGACCCGCCTTCAACGTGCCCCTGATCCTCTTCAACCCCACCCTGGTGCCCCTGGAGATCCACCGGCTGGTGGGCAACCTGGCCTTCACCGGGGCCCTGATCGCCCTGGTGGCGGGCGTCCGCTTCCTGCGGGCCCGCACCCCCGAGGAGCGCAGCCACGCCGACTGGATGGGCCATTTCGGCCTCGTCATCGCCATCGCCCTCACCGCCCTCCAGCCCCTCATCGGCTGGGAGTACCTGAAGGAGCTGCAGCTGCACGCCTACGCCAGCTGGTACGACATGATGATGGGCGGCCTCAGCGTGGCCTTCCTCTTCCAGATCTTCCTGCTGGGCCTGATCTTCACCGCCGGCATCTTCTTCATGTGGCGGCGGGTGCACGCCGCCGGCATCCGCTCGCCCATCCTGGGCATCTGCGCGCTGCTGTCCCTGGCCGCCTGGATCCTGGCGGCCATCCCCTACACCGTGGGCTTCACCTACGAGAGCGCGGTGGCGGCGAGCGCCAACGCCCCCATCTGGCAGGGCGGCACCATCATCCCCTTCGGGGCCATGATCCCCTGGAAGATCACGGCCCTGGTGGCGATGACCTTCGTCAGCATCACCGCGGTCACCGTCTACCTCAAGCAGAACAGCCTGGGCCACCTGCGCTGGGGCGAGGCCCGGCGCGGTCAGGCGATGCTGCTGGTGACGGTGGGGGTCTCGGTCAGCCTGATCATGGCCCTGATGGGCTACATCCGGGAGAACGGCCGCGGGCCCTTCCTCATCACCGGCCACATGTTGATCAACCAGCAGCAGAACTTCCAAGCCCCGACGGCCCCGGGCCCGGCCCTCAACGGTGCCCCGCCCAGCTCGGTGGGCACGGGCCCGGGCCCACAGGGCTAGCGTGCGCCTGGTCCTGCGGCCGCTGCGAACGCTGCGCCAGGAGCTGGCCCACGTCAGCACCGCGCCCTTCCCGATCTGGCTGCAGCGCTTCTACGAGGTGCACTCCTTCGCCTACCCGGACCGGCCGACGGCGGAGGCGGCCACGGTCTCGATGCGGCTGGCCGCCGCCGCCGAGGAGATCGCCCACCGGCTCTCGACGGCGGCCGACCTGGTGCGCATGCTGGAGACCTCCGGCTGGCAGGTCACCGTCGACGGGGACCGCGTCATCGCCGAGGCGGACACCGATCCGGCGTCCGGGTGGGCCCAGCTGGAGCTGGACGGCATCTCCGGGCACCTGGGGCTGCTGCTCGACCGTGGCAGTGATCTGCGCCCACCGCGCCCGCCCGCCCCCGGGAGGGACCGGCCCGGGGACACCGACCCGCTCCCCTCGCCGGGCGCCGGCTGAGGCCGGCGCCGGGCCGGTCACGATCGGCGAGCGTCGGCGGGCGCCCTCGGCGGGGTCCGCGGTGGATGGGGGGCGCTCCGCGCCCGGGCCCGCACCGCGGTGACGAGGGGGCCGCCGGTGCCGGGGTCGGCCTCCAGGCGCCGTCCGAGCTCCTCCCGGGCTGGGGATTCGGGGCCGTGCAGGAGCTCCGGCCGGACCGAGCGGCCGGCGAGGGCCCTGCGGGGGGCGAGGGCCCTGCGGGGGGGCGCAGACAGCCCGCGGCTCGTGCGGCCCCCTCCCTCCGGCCGGATCCCGTCAGCCCAGGAGCGGGCCCGGCGCTCGGGCGGTCACCAGGGGGAGTGGGCCAGGTGGCGGTGCGCAGCCCACCTTGAGCCCGGGGATGGCGGGCGCCGTCGTCGAGGCTGAGGCTGGTGCGCCCGACCGCCCTCACCCACCGGCCGGCTCGGAGCCCCGTCCGGGCGGGCCCGGCCTCACGGCCCGGGCAGGACCGCCAGGGCGGCGGCCAGGCCGAGGATCAGCACGGAGAGGACCAGGGTGGCGACGGCGACGGCGCGGGCCGAGCCCCGCCCGATGCGGCGGGCGAGCAAGCCGTGGGCCGCGGCGAGGCCGAAGACGACGCCCACCAGCGCCGCCTTGGCCAGCAGCACCCGGCCGAACGCGGTGCTGCCGATGCTGGCGGGGCGCACGCCATCGTGCCACGCCAGCAGCACCCCGGTGACCACCAGGACGGGCAGCAACCCGCGCCAGGTGATGGCCGTGAACCGGCGGCCGCTGGCGACAGCCAGGTCGCGCACGGTGGCGGGCGGTGCGGTGCGGCGCAGCAGCGGCAGCACCACGATGCTCAGCATCAGCTGGCCGCCCACCCAGAAGACGGCCGCCAGCAGGTGCAGGAAGAGCACGGTGGACCAGACCAGGTCGCGCATTCCTCCGCAGGATAGGGGGGCCGGTGGGCGTCGCCGCCCCACCACCAGGGGAGGGGGCCGACCGCCCGGGGCCGGACGCAGGTCCCGGCGCGGGCCCGGGCCCCCATCCACCTCGGGGTCAGCGGCCAGCCGGACGGCTGCACGCCCTGGCTCCTGGCTTCCGACCCGCAGCCGCTGGCCGTCGTCCTGCCCTGGCCGCGGGTCCTGGCGCCGCCGCCGGCCTCCTGGTGGTGGGGGCGCCAGGACCCGCGCCAGCCGTGACCCGCCGGCGCCCGGGCCCGGCGCCCGTCACCGGTCCGGTGCCATCCCTCCGGCCGGGGCTGGGGGCTCGACCAGGGCACGGGCCAGCTCCCGCCACCCCGTCCACGGCAGCACGCCGGGGTCCTCGGTGATGAGCTGGACCGCCACATGGTCGGCTCCCGCCTGGAGGTGCTCGCGGACACGGCCGGCGACCGCGCCCACGGTGCCCCAGGCGACCACGGCGTCGACCAGGCGGTCGCTGCCGGCGTCGGCCACGTCGTCGGCGCTGAATCCCAGCCGCAACAGGTTGTCGCGGTAGTTGGGCAGGCGCAGGTAGCTGGCCGTATGGCGCCGGGCCGTGGCCCGGGCCCGGGCCGGGTCCGTCTCCAGGACCACCGCCTGCTCCGGGCAGAGGAGCTTGCCCGGGCCGAGGATGGCGCGGGCGCCGGCGGTGTGCGCCACCGGCACGAAGTAGGAGTGGGCCCCGTCCGCCCGCTCGGCCGCCAGTGCCAGCATCCGCGGGCCCAGGGCGGCGATCACCCGCTTGGGGGGCCGCAGGGGCAGCGGCGCATCGTAGGGGGCCTGGTCCATGGCGTCGAGGTAGGCCCGCATGGTGGAGACGGGTCGGGCGTAGGTGTGCCCGCGCGGGTTGGTGAGGGGCACATGGCTGACCCCGATTCCGAGCAAGAACCGTTCCGGGTGGGCCTCGGCCAGGGTCAGCTGGCCGGCACGCATCGCCTGGGCGTCCCGGGCCCACAGGCTGGCGATGCCGGTGGCCACCACCAGGCGCTCCGTGGCCCCCAGCAGCAGGGCGGCGTTGGCCAGCACCTCGCGCCGGAAGCTCTCGCCGACCCAGAGCGTCGCGAAGCCCAGGGCCTCCAGCCTCGCCGCGGCCGTCCGGGCGGTGGCGAAGGGCTGCCGGTCCAGAGCCGAGGTCCAGATGCCCACGGAGCCCAAGCGCATGGTGCCCAGCCTACGGGATCCCGGCCCGGCGTCCTACTGCAGGAGGGCCATCGCGCCGGCGCCGCGGCTGCTGAAGGGGGCGTTGACCTGCCAGTTGCCGGCGGTGCCGACCTCGATCAGGTAGAGGTGGGTGTAGCGGCGGCGGCCCGCCACCGTCACCTCCACCAGGGCGCTGGCCCGGCCGGCGGCGGTGTCGGCCCGGACCCGGACGATCCGGTACCGGGCCTGGCTGGCGGTGATGGCCGCCGCGAAGGCGTTGAAGCTGGTCCGGGACTCGGCGGTGGGGGTCAGCAGGTTCCAGGCGTACGCGGCCTCGTGAGCCTGGATGTTGGCCAGGAACTGCTGCAGGGCCGCGGTCGGCGCCTGGGCCGGGGCGGCGCAGCCCGCCAGCCCCAGCGCGCCCCCGGCGAGGACCGCCAGCAGGAGGAGCCGCGGCCGCCGGGCCGCGGCCCTAGCCGGTGACCGTGACACGACCGATCATGCCCGGGTGGAGCGTGCAGTAGTAGTCGTACTGGCCTGGCTTGAGGAACTGTACCGCCCACTTGTACCCCGACCCCATGGTGGGGGAGTTGGGCAGGTTCTGGTCGACCCACCAGACGTTGTGCTCGTCGTACTGGTCGGTCCAGACCCACTGCACCGTGGCGCCCACCGGCACCGTCAGGATCTCGGGGGCGAACTCCCCAACGGTGTTCACGTTGTGGTAGATGACGACCGTGTACTGGGGGTGGGGCAGGGGCTTGGGGAAGACCTTGATCGCGAGATTGGTGGTGGCGTGCGGTAGGACGCTGGTGGGGGCGAAGGCATTGTGAGCGTCGGTGGGGGCGCCGACGTTGCCGAAGAGGGCGCAGCTCGAGAGGAGCAAGGTGACCAGGGTCAGGAGGCACGCGGTCGGCAGGGAGGGTCGCAGCCGGCGGGCCGCACCCGTCGTCCATAGGGTCACCGCCTGAGGATAGCTGCTCGGCGGCCTGGCCCACCGGGCTACACTCGGCCGGCCGATGCGTCCCCCCGCGGCTGCGGCCGTCGCTCCACCCGCCCGTCCGCGCAGCGCCCGAGGCCGGGCCCAGGCGGCGGCGGCAGCCCTCCGCGAGCGCTATCCCGAGCCGCGCTGTGCCCTGCGTCACCGCACGCCCCTGGAGCTGCTGGTGGCGACCATCCTCTCCGCTCAGAGCACCGACCGCCGGGTCAACGAGGTGACGCCGGCCCTCTTCGCTCGGCTGCCGACCGCGGCGGCGTACGCCGCCGTGGCTCCTGAGGAGCTGGAGGCGCTGATCCACTCCACCGGCTTCTTTCGGGCCAAGGCGCGGGCCCTGATCGGGATGGGCCGCGCCCTGGTGGAGCGCTTCGAGGGCGAGGTCCCGCCCGACCTCGCGGCCCTGACCTCACTGCCGGGCGTGGGGCGGAAGACCGCCAATGTCGTGCTGGGGGTGGCCTTCGGCATCCCCGGGTTCCCCGTCGACACCCATGTCACCCGGCTGACGGGGCTCCTCGGCATCACCCGGCAGCGGGATCCGGTGAAGATCGAGGCCGAGGTCTGCCGGCTGGTGCCCGCCAGGGAGTGGACCGACCTCAGCCTGCGCCTGATCGAGCACGGCCGGCAGGTCTGCGTCGCCAACCGGCCGCGCTGCGACCGGTGCCCGATGGCCGGCTGGTGCCCGGGGGCCCGGCGCTCGGCCCGGCCCGCGCGGGCGCCGGTCAGCGGCCGGTGAACCGGGGCGGGCGCTTCTCGCGGAACGCCTGCCAGCCCTCGCGGGCGTCCTCGGTCATCAGCGAGGCGGCCTGGGCGGCGGTCTCGAACGCCATCACCGCCTCCAGGCTCTGGTCGGTGGCCAGCTCCACCGCCTGACGGACGTCCCTCAGGACCGGGCCCGGCCCGGCGGCGAGGCGGGCCGCCCACTCCAGGGCCGCCGCCGGCAGCTCCTCGGCCTCGACCACCCGGTTGACCAGGCCCAGGCGCTCGGCCCGCTCGGCGTCGACGGCGTCGCCCAGCAGGAGGAGCTCGCGGGTTCGGGCCGGGCCCACCAGGCGGGTGAGGAACCAGGTGCAGCCCCCGCCCGGGTGGATGCCCACCCGCACGAACGAGGCCGCCAGCCGGGCGCCCCGAGCGGCCAGGCGCAGGTCGCAGGCGAGCGCCAGGTTGAGCCCGGCGCCGACGGCGGCGCCGTTGATGGCCGCCAGGCTGGGGATCGGCAGGGCGCGGATGTCGAGGAAGGCCCGGTAGTAGTCGCCGAGCGCGCGCCGGCGCTCTGCCCAGCTGTCGCCGGCCGCCCCCAGGGCGCCGAGGTCGGCCCCGGAGCAGAAGGCGGTCCCGGCGCCGGTGACGACCAGGCAGCGTGCCTGCGGGTCCTCCCGGACGTCGGCGACGGCGGCCCGCAGGGCCGCCCCCATCGACGCGGTCAGCGCGTTGCGCTGCTGGGGACGGTCCAGGGTGAGGCGGACGACCCCGGCGGCCGGGCGCTCGACTCGGACCGGGGGGGTGGTCGTCTCGTCCATGCGTCGCTGAGGATAGCCGGGCCGCGCCCGGCCCCGCTGGCCCGGGCGCGGCCCGCTGGTATCCTTCCCTCCCGTGCAGGCGGCCGGGGCGGTGGACGCTGGCGTCAGCCGGGAGGTGCGCGGTGGCTGAGCCTTCGCAGGTCCGGGCCGTCGTGCTGGCCGCGGGCGCCGGGACCCGGATGTGCTCCGCCCACCCCAAGGTGCTCCACGCGGTGGGGGGCCGTCCCCTGATCGACTGGGTCCTTGAGCTGGCCCGGGTGGTCACCGACGCGCCCCCGGTGGTCGTCATCGGCGCCGGGCACGACGCCGTCCGGGAACGGGTGGCGGCGCTGGCGCAGGTGGCGGTGCAGCCCGTGCCGGACGGGACCGGGGGGGCCCTGGCGGCGGCGCGCCCGCTGCTGGAGGGTGCTGAGGCGGTCCTGGTGCTGCCCGGCGACGTGCCCCTGCTGCGGCCCGACACCGTGCGCCGGCTGCTGGGGCGCAGCGCCGTGGCCGCGGCCGACGCCGTGCTCCTCAGCGCCCGCCCGCCCGACCCCACCGGGTACGGGCGCATCATCCGTGCCGGCGACGTCTTTCGGGCCATCGTGGAGGAACGGGACCTGCCCGACGCCGGGGCGCCCCTGCCCGAGGTCAACACCGGGGTGTACGTCTTCCGTGCCCGGCCCCTGTGGCCGGCGCTGGCGCGGCTGGGCACCGACAACGCCCAGGGCGAGCGCTACCTCACCGACGTGCTGGGCCAGCTGGCGGCGGTGGCCGTCGAGCCGCTCGAGGATTGGGAGGAGATGCTGGGGGTGAACGACCGGGTGCAGCTGGCGGCGGTGGGAGCGGCGCTGCGCCGACGTACGCTCCGGGCGGCGATGCTGGCCGGCGTCACGGTGGAGGACCCGGAGACGACCTACCTGGAGCCGCAGGTGACAGTCGGAGTCGACACCGTCCTGCGGCCGGGCACCATCCTGCGGGGGGCGACCCGCGTGGGCCGGGACTGCGTCGTGGGCCCGTACGCCGAGCTGGTCGACACCGTGACCGGGGACGGCTGCCACGTCGACCGGGCCCAGTTGAGCGGCTGCCGACTGGAGGACGGGGTGCGGGTCGGCCCCTTCAACCGCGTCCGCCCGGGCAGCGAGCTGGCCGCCGGCAGCCGGCTCGGCGCCTTCACCGAGGTCGCGCGCAGCCGGGTCGGGCCGGGGTCGGCCGTCCCCCACCTCACCTACCTCGGCGACGCCGTCCTGGGCCGCGACGTCAACATCGGGGCCGGGACCATCACCGCCAACTGGGACGGGATCGCCAAGCATCCGACGGCGATCGGGGACGGGGCGCGCATCGGCAGCCACACCGTGCTGGTGGCCCCGGCCCAGGTCGGGGCCGGAGCCTACACCGGGGCGGGCTCGGTGGTCACCCAGCCGGTGCCGGCCGGGGCCCTGGGGGTCGCCCGGGCCCGCCAGCGCAATCTGCTCGGCTGGGTTGCTCGGCGCCGACGGGCCTCGGCGGGTGAGAATGAGGCTGTCGGCCGTCGGCCGCCGGCGTCCCAGGGGCCCGCGGAGGAGTCGCGATGAAGCGCGTCGACGGGAACCTCATGCTGCTCTGCGGGACGGCCCACCCCGAGCTGGGCCGTCGCATCGCCGCCGAGGTCGGCATGGCCCTGGCCCCGATGGCCATCACCCGCTTCGCCGATGGTGAGTTCGACGTCAAGATCGGGGACTCGGTGCGCGGGCACGATGTCTTCCTGATCCAGCCCACCTGCCACCCGGTCAACTCCACCTACATGGAGCTCTTCGTCATCCTCGACGCCCTGCGCCGGGCCAGCGCCGCCCGCATCAACGCGGTCATGCCCTACTACGGCTACGCCCGCAAGGAGAAGAAGACCCAGGCGCGCGACCCCATCTCCGCCAAGCTGATGGCCAACTTCGTCCAGGTCGCGGGGGCCCAGCGGGTCATCGCCCTCGACCTCCACGCCGAGGCCATCCAGGGCTTCTTCGACATCCCGGTCGACGCCCTCACCGCCGGCAAGATCCTGGCCCACCACATCGAGACCCGGCACGGGCGGGACAACCTGGTGGTGGTCTCCCCCGACGTCGGGGGCACCGCCCGGGCGCGCGCCATCGCCCGCCGTCTGGAGTGCCCGCTGGCGATCGTCGACAAGCGCCGGCCGCGCGACGACGACGTCGAGGTGGTCAACGTCATCGGTGACGTGAGCGGCAGCAGATGCGTGGTGGTCGACGACCTCATCAGCACCGGGGCCACCCTGGTCGGGGCCGCCCAGGCCCTCCGGGCCCAGGGCGCGGTGGCGGTGGACGTGCTGGCCACCCACGGGGTGCTCACCGAGGGAGCCCTGGCCCGCCTCAGCAGCGCCCCCATCGATGACATCGTGGTCACCGACACCATCCCCATGCCCAGCGACGTCGGCCGCTTCCCCAAGCTGCACCAGGTCTCGGTGGCCCCGCTCGTCGCCGAGGCCATCGTGCGCGTGCACGAGGGCCGCAGCGTGTCCGAGCTCTTCCGCTGAGGTGAGTTCGGGGCGGCCGGCTGGTAGACTGGGCCATTGAGATGGGCTGCGGCTCACCCGACCTGACCCTGCGGGACTCCCCGCTTGGAGTGCGCCGCCGGCGGGGGTAGCCCCCCACGGCCACCCGTGTCTCACCTCGCCCCGACCCCAGGACGGCCCGCACCCGGAGCGGTGCGGTGAACAGCACCCTGCTCGCGGTCCTGGTCGTCTCGCTGGTGCTGGCCGCGTTTGCGGCCCTGTCGGAGACGGCGCTGACCTCGGTGAGCCGCATCTGGCTGCGGGCGCGGCGGGCGGACGGGGACCTGCGGGCTGCGGCCATCGAGCGCCTGCACCAGGACCCCAACGCCTACCTGGGGGCCATCCTCATGACCAACACCGTGGCCGTCATCGTGGCCTCGGCCGCGACCACCCTGCTGGCGGTGCAGGCCTTCGGGCACCCGGCCGCGTTCTGGGCCACCGTCCTGCTCTCGGTGGTGGTCCTGGTCGTGTGCGAGGTCGGGCCCAAGTCCTACGCCCTGGCCCACAACGAGCGGGTGGCGCGCCAGGTGGTCTGGCCGGTGACCTGGCTGACGCGGACCCTGCACCCGGTGATCTGGCTTCTCACCGGGGTGACGGGGCTGGCCACCCGTGTGGGGCCGGGCCGCGGCGGGCCGCGCGGTCCCTTCCTCTCCGAGGAGGACCTCAAGACCCTGGTCGCGGTCGGCCAGGCCGAGGGGGTGGTGGAGGAGGAGGAGCGCGAGATGATCCATGGCGTCCTGGAGATGACCGACAAGGCGGTCCGGGAGGTCATGGTGCCCCGTGTCGAGATGGTCGCCCTGGAGGCCGAGCGGACCCTGGACGAGGCGGTGCAGTTGGTGCTGGAGCACGGCCACAGCCGGATCCCCGTCTACCGGGACACGGTGGACAACGTGGTCGGCGTGGTCTACGCCAAGGACCTCCTGCGGGCCCGGGCCCGGCAGCAGGGTTCCCTGGAGAGCCGCGACCAGCCGGTCACGGTGCCGACCGTGGCCGCCGTGGCCCGGCCGCCGTACTTCACCCCCGAGGCCAAACGGCTGGGCGAGCTGCTGCACGAGATGCAGCGGAGCAAGGTCCACCTGGCGGTGGTCGTCGACGAGTACGGGGGCACCGCGGGGCTGATCACCATCGAGGACCTCATCGAGGAGATCGTGGGCCCCATCCGGGACGAGTACGACCAGGCCGAGGAGGACGAGGTCCAGTTCCTCGGCCCCGGCGAGGTCCGGCTGAGCGCGCGCATCGGCCTCGACGACGTGAACGAGTTGCTCCACCTGACCCTCAGCGGTGAGGACTTCGACTCCATCGGGGGCCTGGTGTACGCCCGGCTGGGCCGCATCCCCAAGATCGGGGACACCGTCACCCTGACGGACACCGTCACCCTGACGGTGGAGTCGGTGGAGCGGCAGTCCATCCGCACCGTCCGCCTGCAGCAGGACCGGCCCTTCCTCCCCGTGGTGGCCGGCCTCGACGCGGCCTCCGCCTCCGAGGTGAGCGAGGGCCCTCACCCGGCCGCCTGACGCCGCCCATGCCTCCGCCGTTTGCCGACGAGGGGATCGTCCTGCGGCGGGTGGACTACGGCGACACCGACCGCATCCTCACCGTCTTCACCCGGGACCACGGGAAGGTGGGGGTGCTGGTGCGCGGGGCCCGCCGCCCGCATTCCCGCCTGGGACCGGCGGTGGACCTCTTCAGTCGCTGCACCATCCAGCTGGCGCCCGGGCGCGGGCTCCACATCCTCACCCAGGGCGAGCGCCGCAGCCCCCCCTGGCCCGGCGGCGACCTCCTCCGCACCACCTGCGCGGCGGTGGTGGCGGGGGCCGTCGACGCCCTCCTGGAGGATCGTCACCCCGACCCGGAGCTGTACGCGCAGGTGGCGGCCACCCTGGACCGGCTCGGCGGCTCGACCCACGACGCACGGGCGGAGCTGGCCTGGTTCGCCCGCGCCACCGCCGACCGGCTCGGGTACCGCCCCGAGATCGACCGCTGCGTCGCCTGCGGCGCGGCCCTCGTCGACCGGGATGCGGTCTTCAGCCCCGCCCGGGGCGGCGCCCTGCAGGGTCGCTGCGCCGCGCAGGAGCCCGCGGCCCTCCCGTGCCGGGCCACCACCCTGCGCGTCTTGCGCTGCATGGCCCGGGACGACCGTCCCACCTTCGACCGGCTGCGCTGGGAGCCTCGCCTGCGCGACGAGCTGGAGGAGATCCTGCTGAGCCACCTCGCCCACCACCTCGATCGGCCCCTGCGGGCCATGGAGCTGCTGCGCCGGCTGCGCCCGGGAGCGGGATGGCCCGCGCTCGCCGGCGGCGAAACACCGCCGCCGCCGCCTCGTTAGACGAGCAGGTCCGCAGCCCCGCCGGTCACCGGGCCCGGAGCGGCGGTCAGTGCCCGCGTGGCAGCGGATGCGTCGAGTCTGGAGGTGGGCGATGGGCCGTGGCTGGCGATCCCAGGCGATGCCGGTGGTCGACGGTCGGCCTCTTGCGCTGGCCAGCGCCCGCACGGGGGTGGCCTCCGGGGGCTCACCCCCGGGGGTGGCTGGGCGGCTGGAACCGATCGCCCGCGCCAGCGCCGAGATCCGAGCGGCCCATCGCGCTGCCGGGGACGGCCGCCGGGCGGCTCTGGCGTGGCGCCGGTGCCTCCTGGCCATCGACCGATGCCTCGAGCGGCTGGAGGAGGCGCACGCCGCCACCGGGGTGACTGCGCCTGCCGGCCTGGGTCGTGGCCTGCTGGCCGAGCTGGAGGCCACCACCGGCCTTCACCCGCCGGCGGCGGTGCGGCGGGCCCGCGACTCCTACCGCCTGCACGACGCGCTGCTCACCTGGCAGTCGGAGGTGCTGGACGCGCTGGTCCCCGAGCGCAGCGTCCAGTACCCCGACCTGGACCGGGAGCCCGACCAGGGCGACCGACCGTTGCAGCGCCGCCGGCCGGCCGGGGCGGCGAGCGCCGCCCGAGGCCGGTTCGCGGGGGGATAGCGGTCCGGTCGCCCCCGGGCGTAGGCTCGCGAGGTGACAGGCACGCGGCGGCGCATCCTCCGCCCCCACCCGCGGCTCGGCTAGGGCCCCCGCACCATGGTCGCCAGGGCGCCGGCGCCGCCGGGCGGGCGCTGGCGGCGTCGGCACCGGTGGCGGTGGGGCTGCGCGGCGGGCGGAGCGCTGGGCCTCGGCCTGCTGGCGGCGCTGGTCGTGATGGAGTTCGGCCCCATCACGGTGCTGGTCCGCACCACCCCCCAGCTCCAGGGCGTGGCCCGCTGGCTGCCCCGGCCGCCCACGCTGCGGCGCCGGGTCGGCCCGACGGCGGGCGACCCGGCCGAGTCCGGTGCGCTGTGGGTCCCCGTGGGCCAGCCCCGGCCTCCGGGCGTGCTGCTGGTCAACGGGGTGGGCGTCGAGGGCGGCTGGCGCAACCCGGTGATCGGGGGCGTGGCCCGCGACATCGCCCAGGTGGGGTTCGCGGTCTACGTGCCCAACCTGCCCGGTCTGCAGCGGGGGGTGGTCGGGGCCGACACGGTCCGGGCCCTGGAGGCGGACCTGCTGTGGCTGGCCCACTCCCGGCAGGTGGCCGCCCCGCGGGTGGCGATGATCGGCATCTGCGTGGGCGGCTCCTTGGCCCTGCTCGCGGCCGAGGCCCCGGCGACCCGGGCGGTCGTGCGATCGGTGGTGGGGATCGACCCCTACGCTCGGCTCACCGACTTGGTCTCGGTGGCGACGCTGGGGGAGGGGCCGGGGCCCACCGGGGCCCCCGAGCGGATCCCGGTCCTGCCGTGGGTCAAGCTGGTGGTGGCCCGCAGCGTCATCGCCACGGTCCCCGGCGCGGCGAACCGGGCCGCGCTGACGGCCGCCCTGGCCAGGGGCCCCGCGGCGCACCCGCTGCGCGGCTTCCGCACCCAGCCGGCTCCGCTCGGCCTCCAGCCGGTGGCTCGGGCGTGGTGGGAGATCCTGGGCAACCGGCGCCCCGGGCGCCTGCCGGGGCTGCTGCGGGCGCTGCCGGCGACGGTCCACCGGCAGCTGGCGGCGCTGTCGCCGCTGCCCGGCGCGCCCCGCCTGCGGATCCCGGTGGTGCTGGCGGCGCCTGTGCGGGACTGGGCCTTCCCCGGCGGCGAGGCGCTGGCCCTGGCCCGGGCCGACCCGTCGTGGGTCCAGCTGACCCGGACCGACGCGCTGGACCACGCCACCCCGGCCCTGGGCCCGGGGTCCGTGATCGGGTACCTGGAGCTGGGGGCCTTCTTCATGCGCGCCCATGCGGTCCTGGGCTGACGCCCGCCCGCAGCAGGGGCCGCACCGCCACCGCCCGCTGGACGCTGGCCTGTGCCGACCGATCAGCGGGTCCGGCGCGCCGGGATCCCGCCGCCGACGTGGCAGGGGGCCCCCCGCGGATCTCGCAGGTCCTCGGCCGCGGGTGCGGGACCAATCCGGAGGGATCCGGGTTCAGGCCACCCTTGCCCGGCTGGGGAGCCACTGCCAGATTTTCCTCCCAGCGGTCGCTGGCCGCCTGAGACAGAGGGCCCTTCCGTCGCACACCCCTGGGCGAGTCATTCCCAGGTCTGCGTCAACGTCAGGACACAGAGGGCAGCGGTGCAGCGCGCAGTTCAAGAATCAGTGCCCCCCTCGGAGTCGCGATATGTCCGATGTCAGCCTGGCCAAACGGAGTTCGAGGGGGTGACTTTGACGGCCCACCGGAGCCATTCCCCGTGCGCTCTGCAGGGTCGCGTCTGGTGTGCTATCGTCACCGCGTCGGTGCGATCCATGGCGGCCGGGAGACCCGATGAGCCGCGCGGACAGCGGGCAAACCCCGAAGACAATCCGAAGCCTGGTCCCGGCGAGGATGGACCGCCTGCCTTGGAGCCGGTTCCATTGGCTGGTGATCATCAGCCTTGGGGTCTCCTGGATCCTCGATGGTCTCGAGATCCAGATCGTTGCAAGCGTGAGCCCCGTGCTGCAAGAGCACGCCGCCCTTGGCCTCAGCGCCGCCGAGGTCGGGCTCATCGGAACGGTCTACCTGGCCGGGGAGGTGGTGGGAGCACTGGTATTCGGGCGCCTCACCGACGCCCTCGGACGCAAGCGGCTCTTCATCTGGACTCTGACGCTCTACCTCGTGGCCAGCGGCATCTCCGGACTGTCCCCGACCCTGTGGTTCCTTCTCCTGTTCCGCTTCCTGGCGGGGATGGGTATCGGCGGTGAGTACACCGCGATCAACTCCGCCATCGACGAACTGATTCCCTCCTACTACCGCGGTAGGGCCGACATAGCAGTCAACGGCACCTACTGGGCGGGAGCGATGATCGGCTCAGTCGGCTCCATCTTCTTTCTCAACCCCCACCTGCTGCCGGTCAACCTGGGCTGGCGGATCGCCTTCTTCATTGGGCCGGTCATCGGTCTGGTGATCATCTACCTGCGCCGCCAAATCCCGGAGAGTCCGCGCTGGTTGCTGACGCACGGCCGAGGTGCCGAGGCCGAGCGCACCGTGGACGAGATTGAGGCCCAGGTGCGCAGGCAGGGGTTGGAACTGGCACCGGTGCCCGACAGCCGGGCCATTGAGGTAACCGGGCGGGGCGGGGTCTCATACCTGCAGATAGCCAGGACCATGCTGCGGGATTACCCCTCGCGCTCGTTTCTGGGCTTCTCGATGATGGTGACTCAGTCCTTCCTTTACAACGCCATCTTCTTCTCATATGCCCTGGTCCTGGTGCACTTCTACCATGTGGCCACTGATCAGATTGGCCTCTTCTTCTTCCCATTTGCGCTCGGCAACCTGGCTGGTCCGCTGCTGATCGGGCGCCTGTTCGACACCATCGGCCGTCGCAGGATGATCATGTTCACCTACTGCGTGTCAGCGATCCTGCTGGCCGTTTCAGGGGCCCTCTTCGACGCTGGTGTCCTGACGGCCACCACTCAGACCGTCTTCTGGTGCGTGATCTTCTTCCTCGCCTCCGCGGGAGCCTCCTCCGCCTACTTGACCGTCAGCGAGATCTTTCCGCTTGAGCTGCGGGCACAGGCAATCTCCTTCTTCTTCGCCATCTCCCAATTGGTTGGAGGAGTGGGCGCCCCATTGATCTTCGCCTCCCTGGTCGGTGCGGGCCACAATCCAGGCCCGCTGACCATTGGCTACTACGTGGGCGCCGCGGTGATGTTCGCAGGAGGGATCATCGCCTGGTTCTTCGGCGTGAACGCGGAGCGAATGTCGCTGGAGGACGTGGCCCGCCCGCTGTCGGCGGTGGGCTCCGTCGGGGTCACCTCGAGGAGGAAGGCAGAAACGCCGTGACCACCGACGCAGCTGCCACCGCTGACCGCTGTCGCTCCACTTGCAGGAGGAGGCCTCCATGAGCTCCGTTCAGAGAGGTGCGTTGGTCCGAGGCCATATCGTGGTGGGGGTCAGTCCGACCACCGGTTCCCAGGCCGCCCTGCGACGGGCGGCTGAGGAGGCGCACCTGCGCGGGTTGGACCTCCGAGCGATCACCGCCTGGACCCTGCCCGTTTCCTCCGGGTCGCCGGGCATCCGGCCGCCCGCCATCGAGCCCCGGACTCCCGCCGAGTGGCAGGCAGAGGTGGAGCGGGGGCTGGCGGCCGCAGTCCGCCAGGCCCTCGGGGACGCCGGTGAGGTCACCTGCCTGGCGGTGCGGGGAGCGACCGCCAAGGTCCTTCTGGCCGCCGCAGAGCGAGCCCAGATGCTGGTGCTCGGGCCGCCCCACCCGCACGGGGCCGAAACCGTGTTGCCCTGGGCCCGGCCGTCACGGCTGATATCGATGGCCCGCTGCCCGGTCCTCATCGTGCCAGCGTGGGGCCCCGAGAGCAGCTGAGGTGACCATGAGGCGTCGCCCGGAGGTCGCCGCGGGCCCTGAAGTCTGCGTCGGCGTCGCGGCGGGTGAGCGTCGGCCGCCGCCTCTCGAGCAGGGTCGGGCCCCGCCACCGCCGGGAGCCAGCTCAGCTGCCAGGGCCCGGCGGTGGCGCCGGCCGGCGCCTACTCCCCGGTCGTGCCGTCGAGCAGCTCGCGGGTGGCGTCGGCGTGCCCGGCGTGGCGGGCGGTCTCGTTGATGAGGTGGAGCAGCACCCAGCGCAGGTCGGTGGCGTCTCCCCGCCGGCCGGGCTCGGTGAGGGCCGGCCGTGACCGCACGTAGGCGTCCGTCGCCGCCGCTCGGGCTCGATAGGCGCCGACGGCCGCGGCCACCGTGAGCTCGGGACCGGGGCGGAACTCCGCCTCGTGCCGGCTGACCTCCTGGCCGCGCATCGCGCCGTCGATCCACCGCCACTCGACGTGGGTGAGGTGGTTCACCAGGCCCAGGAGGGAGATCAGCGCTCCCTCGGGGGTCCACCGGGCGTCCTCGTCGCTCAGCCCCTCGACCTTGCGCAGGACGGCTCCTCGCAGGTAGTCCAGCCAGCTCAGCAGCAGCTCACGCTCGTCGGGGTTCCCGCCGGGGAAGCGCAGGGCACGGTCGGTGGCCGCCGTCACAGCCTACGGCCCGCCCGCGGCCGGCGCCTCCGAGCGGCCGCCGGCCGCCACCACCAGGTCCTGGCGGTGGTGCCAGCGGGCGTAGAAGCGGCGGAAGTTCAGGCGGCTGAGCCGGTCCCGCTCCTCCGGGTCGGCCTCCTCCCAGCCCCGGTGGGCGTGCATGGTCACCGGCAGGTCGGGGAGGCGGCGGTTGTGCAGCCCCGCGGCTCGCAACCGCAGCGACCAGTCGAAGTCCAGCAGCCGGTAGAAGCGGAACCCCTCGTCGAAGAGCCCGACCTCCCGCAGCCGCCCCCGGGAGAAGGCCAGGCAGTAGCCCTCGATCGCGTCCACCTCAAGGTCCTCGACCTGGCGGAACTCCCGCAGCTCGTCGGTCCGGACCCCCCAGCGCCCGACGGCCCCGGTGCCGGGGTCGCTCAGGGCCCGGTGCAGCGGGGTGAAGCAGTCGCCCGTCGCCTCCAGCCCGGTGTCGGCCACCAGGATCACCGTCCCCCGGGCGGCGCGCAGGGTGACGTTGCGGGCGGCGGCCTCGCCCAGGGGGTGGTCGGCATGGAAGACCCGCACCGCCGGGTCGGACCGCGCCACCTGGTCCAGATAGGCGCCGAGCGCGCCCCCGGCGCCGTTGTCGAGGGCCAGGATCTCCACCGGCGCGGGGCCGCGGTGGCGGCGCAGGCTCTCCAGGCAGCGCTGCACGTCGGCCAGGTGGTCGCGGCAGACCAGGCTCACCGAGACCGCGGCGGCGTCGGCGCGGTCTCGCTCGTCGGGCACCTCCTGAGGGCTGGAGATCAGGCCGCGGTGGCGGTCGACGGCGGTCGCGGCCCGGTAGCGGGTGGCGCCCCCGGCGCCGTCCTCCGGCACGACCCCGGCCCGCAGGAGCGCCCGGCGCTGGTCGTCGGCGGTCGCGTAGGCGCCGGTGCTCCGGGCCTCCTCCCGGGCGGTGGCCGCCGGCCGCCAGGCCCCGTCGGCCGCCGCCCGGGCCGGTGGCCGGTCCAGGCCCAACCCCAGCAGCGGGTCCACCGCCAGGAGGCAGGCGGCCTTGCCGGCGGGGTCGAGCGGGCCGCGCCGCACCAGCTCCCAGCAGGTGGCGAGCGCCCGGGGCAGGGCCAGGTCGTCCTCCAGGGCCTGCTGCACCTCCCGCCGCACCCGTGCCACCAGGGTCGGATCGGCGGCCCCGGCGCCCGCCGCCCCGCGGGCGACGACCTGGCGCAGCCCCTGCAGGCCGCGCTGGGCCGCGGTCAGAGCGGTCAGGGTGAAGTTGAGGCGGGTGCGATAGTGCACCCCGGCGCAGAGGTAGCGGAAGGCCAGGGGGTCGTAGCCGCGCTCGGTCAGCGTGGCCAGGGTGTAGACGTTGCCCGTCGCCTTGGCCATCTTCACGCCGTCGGCCAGCAGGTGCTGGCCGTGCACCCAGAGCTGGGCGAACGTCGCCCCCGTCGCCCCCTCGCTCTGAGCCAGCTCGTCCTCGTGGTGGGGGAAGATGTTGTCGACCCCACCGGTGTGGAGGTCGAAGCTCTCGCCCAGGTAGGCCATGGACATGGCCGAGCACTCGATGTGCCAGCCCGGGAACCCGGGTCCGAACGGGCTCTCCCAGACCATGAAGCGGCGCCCCGGCTCCGCCGCCTTCCAGAGCGTGAAGTCCGCGGGGTGGCGCTTGTCGGGATCGGCCTCCGCGGCGGCCCCCGCCCGCAGGGCGGCGGTGGCGTTGCCCGAGAGCCGGCCGTAGCCCGGGTGGGCGGCGGTGTCGAAGTAGACGTTGCCGCCGGCGGTGTAGGCCAGGCCCCGTCCCTGCAGGCGCTCGATCAGGGCGAGCATCTCTTTGATGTGGCCGGTGGCGCGCGGGAAGACGTCCGCCGGCTCGATGCCGAGGGCGGCCTCGTCGGCGTGAAAGTCGGCCTCGTAGGCGTCCGCGATCTGGCGGGGGGTGCGACCCGCGGCCAGAGCCGCGGCGATGACCTTGTCCCCGCCGCGCTCCGCCAGCTCCTGGCGCATGTGCCCGACGTCGGTGATGTTCTTGACGTGCCGCACCTGGAGGCCGCTGCCGCGGGCGGCGCGCTTGATCCAGTCGGCCAGCAGGTAGGTGCGCAGGTTGCCGATGTGCACCGAGCGGTAGACCGTGGGCCCGCAGCTGTACAGGCGCAGTTGCCCAGGCGTGAGCGGCTCCACCGGCCGCACGGTGCGGGTCAGGGTGTCGTGGAGGCGCAACACTGGCTCGATGCTAGCAGCCGCCCGCGGACGTCCTGGCCCGTTCGGCGGCCCGCCTCGTTCTTTCGGTATCCTAAACAGATGCTGGCTGGCCCCACCGAGTCCGCGCGCCCCTCTGTCGCGGCGGGGCACCTGGCCGATGGGGCGGTGCTGCTGGCGACGGCGCTCTGGAGCCTCAACATCGTCGTCGTCAAGGTCGGCCTGGAGAGCGCCGGGCCCTTCACCTACTCCGCCGGGCGCTTCCTGGTCGGCGGGGTGCTGCTGCTGGGGCTGGCCCACCGCCTGGAGGGGCCGCTGCCCCTCCCCCGGGGCGCGGCCCTGTGGCGCCTGGTGCTGGTGGCCCTGCTGGGGGTGGTCATCAACCAGGCGGCGTTCACCCTCGGCCTGGCCCTCACCAGCGCCGACAACGTGGCCATGATCACCGCGGTCACGCCGTTGGTGGTGGCTGGGGTGGTGGTCTGGCGCCACGGGCTGCGCCTGCCTCTGCGCGTCTGGGCGGCCCTGGGGGCGGGCCTGGTCGGGGTGGGCCTGGTGGTGGGGGGCGGCGGCCTCAGCCGCGGCACCCTGGTAGGGGACCTGGTCGCGGCCGGCATGCCCCTGAGCTTCGCCGCCTACCTGCTGCTGCTGCCGCCGCTGCTGCGGCGCTACCGCCCGCTCACCCTGTCGGCGATGGTCACCGTGCTCGGGGGCCTGATGCTGCTGCCGCTCGGGGCGGTGGAGGCGGCGGCGACGCCGGTGCACTGGGGCTGGGCCTTCGTGGGCCTGTGGGCCTTCAGCGCGGTGGGCGCGGTGGCGGTCACCAACTTCCTCTTCTACGCCGGCCTGGCGGTGCTGGGCCCGGCCCGGGCCGCGGCCTACAACTACGCCATGCCGTTTCTGGGCGTGCTGTTCGCCGCCGTCCTGATCGCCGAGCCGGTCCGGCCCCTGCAGCTCGTCGGCGGCCTGGTGGTCCTGGGCGGGGTCGCCTTCGGCCGGCCGCCCCACGCCGGGACCCTTCCGGTGCCCCGCGCCCTTTCCCGACCGCTGGGCCTGCCCACCGGCGAGGCGGTGGCCGAGCGGCTGGCGGGGTGACGGCCGGCCCCACCCTCCTGGCCGCCCGCCCGGCGGGGACGGTGGTCACCAGCGCCGCCGGCGCCCGGGCCGGGTGGGCGGTGGCCTGGGCCCGCCGGGACTGCGCCACCCTGGGGAGCCCTCTGGACGCCGGCCCTATCCGCAGCGCGCCCGCCGGCGCTGATCGCGCCCGCCTCCGGGGCCTGGCTGCGGCCGCGGGGCGGCTGCGGGTCCGCTTCCAGGCCGGGGCCCGTGAGGCCGGCTCCAGCGCCGGCGCGGCGGTGCCGGCCGGCCCCCGCCTGCTGCCTGGGGCCGGCGGTGCCGCCCGGTCCGGCCTGGAGCGGCTGCCGCAGCCCCCCATCCTGCCCGGTGGGGACCGCTCCACGGACCCTTGGCGCCTCGCCATCGCGCCGCTTTCCGCCACCCGGCCCTGCCTTCGCCTCGACGACAGGAAGGGGGCCGGCGAGTGCCGGGGGCCGGGGCGGCGGGGGTGATCGGCCCCGACGGGGAGACGCCGGTGGGAGCGGGCACCGCCCTGCCCCGGCCCGGGACAATGGCCGGGATGATCCACTTGGACCCGGTCGAGGAGTGACGGCATGAGCGAGGCCCCGACGGGGATGGGAGAGGCCCGGGTGGACCAGCTGGTCTCCCTGGCCAAGCGCCGCGGCTTCATCTTCCCCAGCAGCGAGATCTACGGCGGCATCAACGCCCTGTGGGACTACGGGCCGCTGGGGGTGCCGCTGCGCAACCGGGTGCGGCAGTCGTGGTGGCGCCGGGTGGTAGAGGCGCGCGACGACGTCGAGGGACTGGAGTGCTCGATCATCATGAACCCCAAGGTGTGGGTCGCCTCCGGCCACGTCGACACCTTCTCCGACCCTCTGGTGGACTGCCTGGGCGAGTGCCACCAGCGCTGGCGGGCCGACCACCTCAAGGGGGACCGCTGCCCCACCTGCCAGGGGCCGCTCAGCCCCCCGCGGCAGTTCAACCTCATGTTCAAGACCTTCCTGGGACCGGTCGAGGACCAGAGCGCCGCCGTCTACCTGCGGCCCGAGACCGCCCAGGGCATGTTCGTCAACTTCAAGAACGTGCTCAACACCTCGCGCCAGCGCATCCCGTTCGGCATCGCCCAGATCGGGCGCAGCTTTCGCAACGAGATCTCCCCGGGGAACTTCATCTTCCGCTCCCGCGAGTTCGAGCAGATGGAGATGGAGTGGTTCTGCGAACCGGAGGACGACCTGCGCTGGTTCGAGTACTGGTGCCAGGACCAGATGGCCTGGCTGCAGGGCCTGGGCCTGCGCCCCGAGAACCTGCGGCTGCGGCCCCACACCCCTCAGGAGCTCTCCCACTACGCCAAGGGGGCCAGCGACATCGAGTACCGGTTCCCGTGGGGTTGGGGCGAGCTGGAGGGGATCGCCCGCCGCGGCGACTACGACCTGCGCCACCACCAGGAGGCGAGCGGGCGCGACCTGACCTACCTGGAACCGCAGGGCGGTCGCCGCTACCTGCCCTGGGTGGTGGAGCCGGCGATCGGGGTGGACCGCACCGTCCTCACCCTCCTCCTCGACGCCTACGACGAGGAGGAGGTGCGGGGCGAGCGCCGCGCCGTCCTCCGCCTCCACCCCTCGGTCGCCCCCTACCAGGTGGCGGTGCTGCCGCTCTCCCGCAAGCCGGAGCTGGTCGAGCCGGCACGCCGGCTGGAGGCCGCCCTGCGCCGGGAGTTCGCCACCGACTTCGACGACACCCAGTCGATCGGGCGGCGCTACCGCCGCCAGGATGAGATCGGGACCCCGCTGGCGGTGACGGTCGACTTCGACAGCCTCCAGGACCATGCCGCCACCATCCGGGAGCGGGACAGCATGGCCCAGGTGCGGGTCGGCTTCGACCAGCTGGCCGCGGCCTGCCGGGAGCGGCTCGGCGGCTGAGGGGCCCGGCGGGGCGCGTGGCGCCGGCGGCCGACCCCAGCGGCTGGTCTTCGGGGAGGTCGCCGAGCTCTACGACCGGGCCCGTCCCGGCTACCCGGTGGCCTGCATCGAGGATCTGCTGCGGTTCGCCGGCCTTCCGGCTCCCGGCGGCCGAGCCCTGGACGCCGGGGCCGGCACCGGCCGGGCCGCGGCGGCCCTGGCGGCGCGGGGGGTCCCGGTGGTGGCCCCGGAACCCAGCCCGG
>JAKABB010000136.1 GCA_021802045.1 bacterium | reverse complement strand
CCGCCGCTGCGCCACCATCCGCCCGCGCTCGCCCCCTCGGCGCCGACGGTGGAGGCGCTGGCCACCCGGCTGGCGGCCGCCCAGCGCCCCCTGATCGTCTGCGGGGGCCTGCCGGCCACACCGCCCGGGCTGGGGCCGGCGCTGGACCGCGTCACCCGCCGGCTCGGGGCCGCGGTCCTGGCCGAGCCCACCTCCCAGCTGCGCACCCGGGGGCGCCCGGGCCTGATCGCCGCCGCCGAGCCGCTCCTGCGCGTCCCCGCCTTCGCCGCCCGCCAGCGCCCGGACTGCGTCCTGCGCCTGGGGGCGCCGCCCACCTCCCGCACCACCGCGGCCTGGCTGGCGGGGTTGCACCCGACCCCCACCGTCCTGGTCGACCCCGACGGCACCTGGGCGGACCCGGAGGCGGCGGCCACCGAGGTGGTGGCCGCGGACCCGGCCCTCCTGCTCCGGGCGCTGGCCCGCCGGCTGGGAGGCGGGGCCCCGTCGGCGGCGGCCGCCGCGTGGCAGGCCGGCTGGGAGCGCGCCGGGGCCGCGGCCGAGGCCGCCATCGCCGCCGCCCTGGGCGACACCCCCCTCTTCGAGGCTCACGTGGTGCGCGCGCTGTGGCGCCGGCTGCCGGCCCGGGCCACGGTGGTGGTCGGCTCCAGCCTGCCCATTCGCGCCGTGGACAGCTTCGGGGGCCCGGCGCGCCGGGGCTGGCGGCTGCTGGCCAACCGCGGGGCCAGCGGCATCGACGGGCTGATCTCGACGGCGGCCGGGGTGGCGGCCGCCGGCCCGGGGCCCACGGTGCTCCTGGGCGGGGACCTCAGCGCCTTCCACGACATGAACGGCCTCTGGGCCCTGCGCCGGCACGGCCTGCGCTGCACCGTCGTGGTCTGCGACAACGACGGCGGGGGCATCTTCTCCCTGCTGCCCCCGGCCGGCCACCCCGACGTCTTCGAGCAGCTCTTCGGCACCCCCCTGGGGCTGGACTGGTCCCGGGTGGCGGCCCTCTACGACCTGGAGCACCGGGCGGTGACGGCCACCGCCGACCTGGACCGGGCTGTGCGGTGGGCCCTGCGCGCGCCGGGGAGCGTCCTGCTCACGGTGCGCTTCCCCCGCACCGGGAGCGCCGCGGCGCACGCCGCGCTCTTCGCCGCGGTGGCAGCGGCGGTCCCCGCCCCGGGCTGATCGCGCCCCCCCGCCCCGGGCTGGCGCGGTCAGGAGCGGTAGAGGTCCCGGTGCGCTGCCCGCAGGGCCTGCTTCTGGATCTTCCCGGTCGCTGTGTGGGGCATGGTGTCGACCATCAGCACCCGCTTGGGCCGCTTGAAGCCGGGAAGCCGGCTCGCCGCCGCTCGCATGACGTCCTCCTCGGTCAGGGTCACCCCCGGCTTGGCCACCACCACCGCCGTCACCGCCTCCGACCACCGCTCGTGGGGCAGGCCCACCACCGCGACCTCCTGGATCCCCGGCTCGGCCTCGTAGAGGGCCTTCTCGACCTCGATCGAGGCGACGTTCTCCCCCCCGCTCTTGATCAGGTCCTTCTTGCGATCCTCGAACCACAGCAGGCCGTCGGCGTCGAAGCGCCCCACGTCCCCGGAGTGGAACCAGCCCCCGTCGAAGGCCGCGGCGGTGGCCGCGGGATCGCGCAGGTAGCCCTCCATGGCGTGCGGGCCCCGGTAGACGATCTCCCCGCTCCGCCCCGTCGGGAGCAGGGCGCCGTCGTCCCCCATGACCGCCACCTGCACGCTGGGCACCGGCGTGCCCACCGAGCCGGGGTGCGACAGCTGGTGCTCGGGGAGGAACACCGTGGTGACCGGATTCATCTCGGTCTGGCCGAAGCCCAGGGCGAAGTCGCAGCGGAACAGCTCCAGGGCGCGGCGCAGGTCGGTCTCGGGCATGGGGGCCATCGCGTAGAGGGCGAGCCGCAGGCTGGAGAGGTCCCGCCGGCCCATGTCCGGATGGTCCATCAGGGCCCGGTACATGATGGGCAGCCCGAAGATCTGGGTGATGCGCTCCGCCTCGACCGTGGCCAGGACCGCGGCCGGATCGAAGCCGCGCTGCAGGACCAGGGTCGCCCCCAGGTAGACTAGGCCGGTGGCGAACCCGTTGAGCTGGGCGGTGTGGAACAGCGGCATCATCACCAGGGAGCGGTCCGCCGGCCCGAGGTGGACCTGCAGCGGCACGCTCAGCGACTCGATGAACACCGCCAGGTGGCTGCTGACCACGCCCTTGGGGGCCGCCGTGGTGCCGCTGGTGTACAGGTAGGTGACGGGGTCCCGGTCCTCCACGTAGCACGCCGGCTCGACCGCCGTCGCCCCGTCGGTGAGCTGTTCCATGGTCAGCCAGCGCCGGCCCGGTGCCGCGCGCCAGCCGGCCCCGGTGCCCCCGGCCACGACCACGTCGCTGACGCCCGTGACCCGCTCCAGGGCGGCCGTGGCCAGCGCCACCAGCTGGGACTCGACGACCACCCCCCGCGCGCGGGAGTGGTCGAGGACGTAGGCCACCTCGGCCGGTCCCCAGGCCAGGTTGAGGGGCACGCAGATGACGCCGGTCTTGGCGCAGGCGTAGTAGGTCAGCAGGAACTCCAGGCTGTTGCCGGAGGCGAGCACCAGGGCGTCCCCGCGCCGGTAGCCGTGCCCGGTCAGGGCGTTGGCCAGGCGGTTGACCGCCTCGTTCAGCTCCCGGTAGGTCAGCCGCCGGGGCCCGTCGACCACGGCCTCCCGCGACGGCAGGCGCCAGGCCGTGCGGGTGAGGGTGTCGCCGACATTGACCCGCCGGATCAGGTTGGCCGCCAGCTCCGCCTCGTCCGCCATGGCTCCCTCCCAGCACTCCCAGACCAGCGGCCCGGTGGTCCCGGCCCGGCATCTCGGCCCGCACCGCCGGCGGGGCCTGTCATCCCTGAACGGAGCCGGTTTGTCAAGGGGGTGTCCCGGCCCAGGGACCCACGCCGGAGGAGCGGGCGGTCCCGGACCCCGCCCCCCAGAACACGGATCCTGCCGTGGTCCGGCCCCCAGTCAGGCCCGCGCCCACGGGACGGCCTTGACGCCACGACGCCCAGGTGGGCTCATGGGGGCATGACCGGGCCGAGGGCGACCCTGTGCCGCGATCCCCACCTCCCGAGGGTGACCAGGGCGGCTGCCCGGGCCTCCCGGCCAGCCCAGAGCGCCGCGGTCGGGGAGCTCTCCGGCCGTACCGTCGGGGTGGTCGTGGCCACCCGGCCCGGGACGGTGGGAGGATCGCGCAGGTGAGGGACGGCGACCCGGCCCGCCTCCGGCGGCCCCGTGGCTCCCACGGCCGGCCCGGCGGGGCCTCGAGACCGGCGTCGGGCTCGCCGGCCGGAACCTCCGCAGCGGACGTGCGTCGCGCCGCCGACCTGGCCCATCCTTGCGGGCTGCCGCCCAGCAGCAGTCGGGTGGCCCGTCCGCCGTGCCGGCTTCCATGCGGGTTTGCAGATGCTCCAACGGACGGGACGGGCCCCGGGTGGCACCGGAGAGGAGAGGAGGGCGGTCGATGACCCGAGATGACGACGGGGACGGCGTGCTCATGGCTGTGGAAGCAGGCGCTGCCACCATCACCCTGAACCGGCCCACCGCCATGAACGCCTTCGATCTGGCGATGGCCGGCGCGCTGGCTGAGGCGGTGGAGCGCTGCCGCTTCGACGAGTCGGTCCGGGTGGTCCTGCTCACCGGTGCCGGTTCGGCCTTCTGCGCCGGGGGCGACATGCGGGCCGCGGCAGCCCACATTCAGGACGGCGGCGACCCCTCCCAGTTCTTCCGGGATCTCACGGGCCCCTTTCATCGGCTCGTCAGCGACCTGCACCACATGGACAAGGCCGTCATCGCGGCGGTGAACGGCGTCGCGGCGGGGGCCGGAATGAGCCTGGTGGCTGTGTGCGACTACCGGATCGCCGCTGCCAGCGCGCGCTTCAAGCAGGCCTACACCTCGATGGGTCTGGCGCCCGACGGAGGCTGGACCGTGACTGTGCCGGCGGTCGTCGGCACCACGCGGGCCACCGAGATGCTGCTGGTCGACCGGATGGTCCATGCCCAGGAGGCCCTCGCCATGGGTCTCGTCCACGAGGTGGTCCCCGACGACCGGCTGGTCGCCAGAGCCGCCGCACTGGCGGCCTCGCTCGCCGCCGGCCCGATCGACGCCTTCGCGGCGGCCAAGCGCCTGATGAACGCCCGGCTGGCCCCCGACTTCCAGGCCCAGCTCGAGCGCGAACGCCAGGCGATCGCCGCCCGGGGCGGGAGCGAGGAGTTCCAGCGGCGGCTCCAGCGCTTCATCGGGGGAGCTCACCCGACCGGATAGCGCCCGGGCCACGGCTTCGGGCGCGGTGGCCGGACGCCGCGCGGTCCGGCTCTGCGCCCGGAGCAGCACCCGCCTGGCCGCCGATCCCGGGCGGGCTCGGGTCGCCCACTAGCTCCTCGCCCGACGGCGGCGAGGGCCTCGATCCACGGGCTCCGGTCGGTCGATGGCCAGAGGACCCTCGGGCCCCATCGCGACGGCCGCACCGCGGCGCGCCGTGTCGACGAGATGATGATCGCCAGGAGGGAGGGGGCCCATCCGCACGGGACGGCGCTTCCGCGTGATGGCGTGGTGGGTATTCTTGCCCTGTGGCAACCTGCGGCACGCACCCCGGCGACGAGGTGGTGCCCGGCCCGGCCCCGGCCCGCCCAGCGGCCGCTCCCGCCGGGCGGGTCCCGGCCTGACCCGGCCGTGCCCGTCCTGCGGTCCCGTCTCGACCCCCGCTCCGAGGAGTACCGGACCAACCGCGCCGCCATGGTGGAGCGCCTAGCCCGCCTGGACGAGCAGCTGGCGCTGAGCCGCGCCGGCGGCGGCCAGCAGTACGTGGCCCGGCACCGGGCCCGCGGCAAGCTGCTGGCCCGCGAGCGGATCGAGCTGTTGCTCGACCCCGACGCCCCTTTCCTGGAGCTCTCGCCCCTGGCCGCCTGGGGCACCGAGTACGCGGTGGGCGCCAGCCTGGTCACGGGCATCGGGGTGGTCGAGGGGACCGAGTGCCTGGTGAGCGCCAGCGATCCGACGGTCCGGGGCGGGGCCAGCAACCCCTACACCCTGCTCAAGTCGAGCCGCGCGGCTGACATCGCCCTGGAGAACCGCCTGCCCTCGGTCCACCTGGTCGAGTCCGGGGGCGCCGACCTGCCCAGTCAGGCGGAGCTCTTCGTCCCCGGCGGGCGGGGGTTCCGCGACCTCACCCAGCGCTCGGCCGCGGGCATCCCCACCATCGCCCTGGTGTTCGGCAACTCCACGGCCGGCGGCGCCTACATCCCCGGCCTGTGCGACCACGTGGTCATGATCCGCGGCCGCTCCAAGGTCTTCCTGGGCGGGCCGCCCCTGGTGCGGATGGCGACCGGCGAGGAGGCCACCGACGAGGAGCTGGGCGGGGCGGAGATGCACGCCCGGGTCAGCGGCCTGGCCGACCACCTGGCCGAGGACGAGGCGGACTGCATCCGCATCGGCCGCCGGATCGTGGCCCGGCTCAACTGGCGCAAGCTGGGACCGGGGCCGGCGCTGGCGGCCGACGAGCCCCGGCACGACCCGGAGGAGCTGCTCGGGGTGGTCTCGGCGGACCTGCGCGTCCCCTTCGACCCCCGCGAGGTGCTCGCCCGGGTGGTCGACGGCTCCCGCTTCGACGAGTTCAAGCCGCTCTACGGCACCAGCCTGGTCACCGGCTGGGCCTCCATCCACGGCTACCCCCTGGGCGTGCTGGCCAACCACCGCGGGGTGCTCTTCAGCGCGGAGAGCCAGAAGGCCGCCCAGTTCATCCAGCTGGCCAACCAGGTGGACGTCCCCCTGCTCTTCCTCCAGAACACGACCGGCTACAT
>JAKABB010000027.1 GCA_021802045.1 bacterium | reverse complement strand
CTCGGCGACGCCCACCACGTTGCCGGCGGCGTCCAGGGCCGCCGACAGCCCGCGGGCCCGCATCGCGGCCGCCAGCCAGGCGGCCGCCGCGGCCTCCGCGCCCGACACGCTGGGGATGGCCACCAGGCCGGACAGGAGCGCCAGATCGGAGGCGGTCGGGGCCCCGGGGGCCGGCCGCCCCGCCGCCGCCCCGGCCGTCACGACCGCACCCGCGCGGTCCCGGCCCGGCGCAGGACCGTGCCCCGGCCGGCGCAGGCCGCGACCACCGGCGCCGGGATCCGGCCGTCGCCCAGCACCACCCGCCGGACCCCGCCCTGGAGGGCCTCGCGGGCGGCGAGGATCTTGATCCGCATCCGGCCGCGGGCGACCTCCATCGCCCGGCCCAGCTCGTGGCGCCGCACGTCCGCGATCAGGGAGGAGGCGTCCCGGGGGTCCCGGAGCAGGCCGGGGACGTCGGTCAGCAGGACCAGGGTGTCGGCGCCGAGGGCAACCGCCACCTGGGCCGCGGCCCGGTCCCCGTCCACGTTCATCGCCCGCCCCTGGTCGGAGAGGGCCGGGGGGCTGAGGACGGGCAGGTAGCCTGCGGCCAGCAGCTCCCGCAGCAGCCCGGTGTTGACGGCCGTGACCCGCCCGCTGCGGTCGCCCCGCACCACCTGCTCGCGCCCGTCCGGCCGGCGCACCCGCAGCACCCCCTTCTCCGGACCCCGGAGCAGGCCCCCGTCCACGCCGCAGAGGCCCACCGCGGGCACCCCCTGCTGCTGGAGGCGCTCCACGATGCGCACCTTGGCGCTGCCGGCGTACACCATGGTGAAGAGCTCCAGGGTGGCGTCGTCGGTGTACCGGCTCTGGATCCCGGAGACCGAGTCCACCGTCACCGGGGGGCGCCCGAGCGCGGCCGACAGGCGGTCCAGCTCCTTCGAGGCCCCGTGCAGGAGCACCACCTCCTCCCGTCGCCGCTGCTGGGCCAGGTCCCGGCAGAGCCCGCTGAGGTCGATGGTCGCCCCGCCGCCGACCTTCACCACCAGCACGGCCGGCCCCTCATCCCGCTCACAGCGGGTGCAGCCCGGGGAAGGTGAGCCCCGCCGTCTCCGGCATCCCCTCCATGCAGTTGAGGGCCTGGACCGCGGCCCCGGCCCCGCCCTTGCCCAGGTTGTCGAGCGCGGCCAGGAGCGTCAGGCGCCGGCCCGAGGGATCGAGGGCGAAGCCGACGTCGCAGAGGTTGGTCCCCGCCAGCCAGCGCGGGTCGGGAAGGCGGTGCAGGCCCTGGCGCTGGGCCACGATGCGGACGAACGGCTCCCCGTCGTAGGCCTGCCGGAAGGCGCTCCAGAGCTGGCCCTCGGTCACCGGCTCCTGCAGGAAGCAGCGCACCGAGACCGCGATCCCCCGCACCATCTCCACCGCCACCCCGGCGTAGCTCAGCCGGTCCAGCGGCCAGCCCAGCGCCTGAGCCACCTCGGCCCCGTGCCGGTGCCCCTCGGCGGCGAAGACCCGCACCGCCCCCGCCCGCTCCGGGTGGTGGGCGGAGGCGCTGGGGCGGGCGCCGGCGGCGGAGGACCCGAAGCGGGCCTCCACCACCGCGGGGGCGGCCAGCGGCCAGGCCGCCCGCGCCAGGGGGAGCAGGGCCAGGGTGGTGGCCACCGCCGAGCAGCCCGGCCCGCTGACCAGCGTCGCCCCGGCCAGGGCCGACCGGGTCAGCTCGGGCAGGCCGTAGACCGCCTCCGCCAGCAGGTCGGCCGGCTCGGGCTCGCTCCCGTAGATGGCGCGGAAGACGGCCGGGTCCCGCAGCCGCAGGCGGGGACCGCAGTCGATGAGCCGGGGCGCCAGCCGGCGCAGCGCGGCCAGTGGCGGGCCGCCGCCGTCGCCCCCGTGGGCCACGATCACGGCGTCGCAGGGCTCGAGGTCCCCGGGGGCGGCGAAGCGGCGGTCGGTGAAGCCGCGCAGGTTGGGATGGACGCCGAAGAGCGGGCGCCCGGCGTGGGAGGCGGAGCTCACCTGGGCCAGGGTCACCCCCGGGTGCCCCAGGAGCAGCCGGACCAGCTCCCCGCCCACGTAGCCGGCGCCGCCGACGACGCTCACACGCACCGGCGGGCCTCCACCAGGGCCAGGGCCTGCGCCACCAGGAGGCCGGGGATGTCGACCCCGGTGGGCCCGACGCTGTTGCGGAACTCCATGGTGGCGTTGACCTCGTTCACCAGCAGCCCGTCCGGGCCCTCCAGGAGGTCGACCGCCAACGCCCCGCCCCCCACCGCCGCCGCCGCCCGCCGGCAGAGCGCGTCCAGCTCGGGCGTCACCGCCACCGCCTCGGCGACGGCGCCCCGGGCGGTGTTGGTCACCCAGTGGGCGGAGCGCCGGGCGATGACGGCCACGGTCCGGTCGGCGATGACGAACGCCCGCAGGTCGCGCCCGGGCTTGTCGACGTGGGCCTGCAGATAGAAGATCCGGTCCTGGGGCCCGCCCAGGACGGCCTTGTGCTCCAGCACCGCCTCCGCCCCGTCGCGGTCGGTGAGGCGGGAGACCAGCCGGCCCCAGGAGCCGGTGGTCGGCTTGACCACGCAGGGGTAGCCCAGGGCCTCCACCGCCTCCAGGGCGCTCTCGACGGTGAACGCCACCCGGGCCGGCGGGGTGGGGACCCCGGCCAGGGCCAGGGCCAGGGTGGTGCGCACCTTGTCGCCGCAGGTCTCCAGCACCGCGGCCCGGTTGAGGCTGGGCACCCCCCACGCCTGGAGCAGGTGGGCCAGGGCCACCTGGCGGCTGTGGCTCAGCGACCGCAGCAGCACCACGTCGCAGGCGCGCAGGGCGTCCTCGCCCGCGGGCCCGTCCCCGGGGCCGGCCAGCACCGCCTGGAGCTGGTCGTCGTCGACCCGGACCACCTCCACCCCGGGACGATCGGCGAGCGCCGCCAGCAGCAGCTTCTCCTCGACCCGCACCCGCGAGCAGACCAGCCCCACCCGGACCCCGGTCACTCGCCCCAGTCCTCCTCGACGTCGGGCGCCAGGGCCAGGGTGGGCGGGACGGCGGTCACCACCTCCAGCTCGGCCAGGCACTCCCCGCAGGGGACGATCTCGCCGTCGAGCGTGTCGGGCGCCAGGGCCACGGCCGCCTGGCACTCGGGGCAGGCGGCGGCGGTCACGGGGTCAGCGGTCATCGGTCGGTCCTCCTTGAGGGGTGGTTGCGGGGGTGAGGGGGCCGCAGGCCGCGCTGCAGTCCCCGCGCAGGCTGCCGTGGGCGCGGACCAGGTCCAGCACCCCGCCGTGCCGGGCGATGCGCGCCGCGAACGCCGACAGCGGGCGCGACTGCAGCACGGCGCCGGTGGTGGGCTCGATCAGGCGTCCGGCCGCCAGGTCCAGCTCGATGAGCGCGCCGTCGGCCAGGGTCCCGGCGGCGGCCGTGCCCTCCAGCAGGGGCAGGCCCAGGTTGACGGCGTTGCGGAAGAAGATGCGGGCGAAGCTGGCGGCCACCACGGCCCGGATCCCGGCCGCCTGGATGGCGATCACCGCGTGCTCCCGGGAGCTGCCGCAGCCGAAGTCCTCGCCGGCCACGATCACGTCTCCCGGGCGCACCCGGGCGGCGAACTCCGGCCGGCACTCGCCGAAGCAGCCCCGGGCCAGCGCGGCGGGGTCGGTGGTGACGTTGGCGCGCCCGGGGATGATCTGGTCGGTGTTGACCGCGTCCCCGAACCGCCAGACGCGGCCGGCGGCGCTCATCCGGTCACCTCCCGCGGGTCGGTGAGCCGGCCCCGGAGGGCGGTGGCGGCGGCGGTGGCCGGGCTGACCAGGCAGATCTCGCTGTCGGGGTGCCCCATGCGCCCGCGGAAGTTGCGGCTCATGGTGGTCACCGCGCGCTCGCCCGGCCCCAGCACCCCCTGGTGGCGGCCCAGGCAGGGCCCGCAGCCGGGCGACTCCAGCAGCACCCCGGCCTCGACCAGGGCCTCGACGTGGCCGGCGCGCAGCGCCGCCAGGTACACCTCACGGGAGGCGGGGGCGGCGACGGTGCGGACCGCGACCCGGCGGCCCCGGAGCAGGGCCGCCGCGACGGCGAAGTCCTCCAGGCGGCCGTTGGTGCAGGTCCCGATGAAGACCTGGTCCACCGGCAGCCCGGTCACCTCACGCACCGGCCGCCCGCTGTCGACCGCGGGGGGCATGGCCACCATGGGCTCCACCGCGTCCAGCCGGACCACCTCCTCGCGGACGTAGGCCGGGGCGCGGGGCGCCAGCAGCCGCGGGGGCCGGTCGGTGCGGCCGGCGAGCCAGTCCAGGGTGACCTGGTCGGGAGCGAAGAGGCCGGCCTTGCCGCCCATCTCCACCGCCAGGTTGCACAGCGTCATGCGCTCCCCCATCGACAGCGCCGCCGCCCCCTCGCCGGTGTACTCCACGGCCTGGTAGCGGGCGCCATCGCTGCCGATGCGGCGCACCACCTCCAGGACCAGGTCCTTGGCCGAGACGGGCGGCTGCAGCCGGCCCGCGAGCCGGACCGCCACCGTGTCGGGCACCCGCAACCAGGTCTCCCCGGTGGCGTGGGCCACCGCCACGTCGGTCGACCCCATGCCGGTGGCCACCGCCCCGAAGGCCCCCAGGGTCACGGTGTGGCTGTCGGCCCCCACCACCACGTCGCCCGGCACCACCAGGCCGTGCTCCGGCAGCACCTGGTGGCTGATGCCGTCGGTGAGCAGGCGCGGGATCCCCTGCTGGGCGACGAAGGCCCGGGCCCGCTGCTGCTGCTCGGCGGCGGCCACCGTGGCCGGCGGGGTGATGTGGTCGAAGACCACCACCGCCCGCTCCGGGTGGGCCACCGGCCGCCCCAGCCGGGCCAGCGCCTCGGCCGCCAGGGGCGTGCTGGTGTCGTGGCTCATGACCAGGTCCACCGGCACCACCACCGTCTCCCCCGCCGCCACCGGCCGGCCCAGCCGGGCCCCGAGGATCTCCTCCACCAGGGTGCCCATGGCTCAGGCCCCCGGGGCCGCGCCGAGCGCGGCCCGGACGATGTCGGCCGCGGCGTCGGGGCCGATCCGCCGGCGCTCGGCGGTGGCCTTGAGGGCCGCGGTGGCGGCGCGCGCCTCCTCGGCGTCCACCGGGCGCCCCAGGAGCTCGGTGGCGAAGTGGGCCACGGCGTGGCGTCCGGTCAGCCGCGAGGTGACCGACACCACCCGCCGGCGCCCGACCACCGCCGGGTCGACCGCCTCGTAGGTGTGGGGCGCCCGCAGCACCGCGTTGCTGTGGACCCCCGCCACGTGGGTGAAGGCGTGGGGCCCGGTCAGCGGTTGGTTGAAGGGCACCGCCACCCCCACCAGCGCCGCCACCGTGGCGTCGAGCGCGGGCAGCCGCTCCAGGTGGTAGCGGGCGACCAGGCCGGGGTCGAAGGTGTACAGGCGGGCCATCAGCCCCCCCAGGGAGGTGATCCCGACGCGCTCCCCGATCCCCAGCACGGTGACGTCCAGGCAGTCGGCCCCGGCCCGCCAGGCGGCGACCGCGTTGGCGACGGCGCAGCCGGTGTCGTTGTGGCCGTGGAACTCCTGGCTGATCCCGGGGTAGCGGCGGCGCAGCGCGCCCACGGTGGCCGCCACCGCCTCCGGGGTCGCGGTCCCGACGGTGTCGGGCACCCCCAGCCGCTGGGCCCCGGCCTCGACCGCGACGTCGCAGAGCTGCAGGAGGTCGCGGCGGGGGGTGCGGAAGGCGTCCTCGGCGCTGAAGCGCACGAAGGCGCCGGCCTGGGCCGCCAGCGCGACGGCGGTGCGCACCCGGTCCCGCCGCTCCCGCGGGGACTCCCGCAGGCTGTGGGCGCCGAGGGCCGGGGAGGCCCCGAGGAAGAGGTTGACCCCGCGGGCGCCGCAGGCCAGGGCCGCCTCCACGTCGGCGGGGGAGCAGCGCAGGTGCACCCGCACCGCCGCTCGCAGCCCCAGCCCCAGGACGGCGGCGACGTCCGCGGCCGCCGCCGGTGACACCGCCGGCGAGGGCAGCTCGATCTCGTCGACCCCGAAGGCGTCCAGGGCCCGGGCCAGCCGCAGCCGGTCCTCGGTCGTGAAGTGCGCCTGGGCGAACTGCTCCCCCTCGCGCAGGGTCGTGTCCAGGACCCGCAGGGGCCCGGTGGTGGTCGTCCGCATGGTGGTCTCCCGGCCTTCTGGCCACGCCGCATCCGGCCGACCGTGCTCGGTCGACCAAGAGGGCGGGGCCGAGCCCGGAGGGCCGGCGGCCACGCGGTACCACCTCTTTTCGCCAGCACCTCGCGGCGCTGACCTTGTCGGGTGCCATCACACCCTGCTCCGGATGACGGTGGAGCGTCCGGCGAGTTCTACTCCCGGCCCGGCGGCCGGTTTCTTCCCGCGGCTCGGAGGTCTTTTTCGGGAGGGGTCCTCTGCGACCTTTCCAGCTGCCGGTCGCTCTCTGGAGGGGACCTGGTCTCCGTACTCGTCCTCGTCGTCGCCTTTGCTATTCGATTGTGTCGCCTGTGGGGCCGAACCCTAGCACACCGCGGCGGCGGCTGCAAGGGCGCCACTCCGCGCACTCCGCGCCTCGGGTCCCTGTCAACGTCCGGGGGCGGCGGGGAGGCGGAGAGACGGGGCGGGGTGAGGGGCAGGCCTCGGACGGGCTGTGGGGTGTGGGGACGACGGTGGAGAGGGACGCGGTCCGGACCATCTCGGGCGTGTGTCGACCACGACCTGCCAGGGGCCGTTCGGGGCGAGGATGAGCGAGCCCGGATCCCCAGCCCGGTCAGCGGGCAGGGCCAGTCGGAGGCGAACAGGCGCAGCGCCCGGGCGGTGTTGGTCCCGCCGGCCGGGCGCCGGCCGCTGATGCGGAGGCTGCGCCGGCCGGCCATCGCCTGCGCCCGGCGGCCCGTGCGGATCTGGGAGCGCCCCTCGTCGAAGCCCCCGTCGCGGACCCAGCCGAGCCAGTTCCCCATCCCCCAGGGATCAGGACCCGCTCGCCGATCTTGACCCGGGTCGCCCGCCGGTGGAGTTGGAGAACTTGCCGCACGTGGGGGAAGTCGAGGCGGTCGTTGAGCGCGGTGCTGGTGTGGACCCGGCGCATCTCAATCCGTCCCTGCGCCGTCTCGCCCTGGATCACTGGAGGGGGAAACAGGACGGCCGTCCAGGGACTGCCGCGCTTCCGCCAAGGCGGGCTGGTGGCCATTGGCGATGAACAGGTAGTCGGCCGGGAAGCGCGCGTGCTCCTGCTGGGTGTGCAGCGCGTCCGCGGTCACCACCGTGCCGGCCGCGGCGGTCCGGTCGATCGGCTCCAGCCGGGGCTTGAACTCGGTGATCTTGGTGTGTGCCGGCCGTCCACCGCGCGTTGGCCGATCACCACCCCTTGCTGGTGGACCACGGTGCCCAACCGGTGGAGCTGCTGGCCGTCCGCGCGCGCCGCCCGCGCCGGGGCAGGGCGCGCCCGTAAGCGTCCCAGCTCTTGGTCCACCCGGTCCACGGCCTGCAGGCGTCCGCCGCAGGGTGAGCTCGCCGGGCGCGAGGTGGCCCCTGGACCGGGTGGTGGTGGCAGCACAGCGGCGCCAGCGCCTCCTGGGGGAGCTGCGCCGTCCACTCGCCGTGTCCATTCCCGCCAGGGTGTGCGGTGCCGGATTCCCCGGCGGGGAATCACCCGCCGGATTCGCGTGGTATCCGCCTTCCTGCGGGGACGCCCCGGCCGTATCGTGCGGACCATGCGCTCGTCATAGAAAGCGGTCCAGGATGACCGCGACGCCGCTTCATCGGTCCCGACCGATGACCGGTGGTGGAGGGTGACCATGCTCGGAATCGCCAGCGCGGTCGTGCAGCACCTGAGCGGGCTAGGCGGGGCCTCCGCCGCCACCCTGACCGTAACCTTGGGCCCCTTCGAGTTCGGCCCCAACACCTTCTGGCTGGACGTCCACGCGGCCCTGATGTTCGCCACCTTGATCTTCGCCGCCTTTCTACTTGGGGCGATCTACTTCTCGAGGACCGCTGACGCCCAGTTCGTGCGTCGCCTCAAGGTCAGCAGCGTGGTCACGATGGGGTCGCTCCTGCTGCTGATCGTGACCGGCATCATCCCCGATGTCGGGTTCGTCAACACCGCGATCAGCACCCACATCCACAACGCCTACGGGGTGTTCACCGCGACGGTGAGCCCAAGCGGCCTGGGGAACTTCACCGGGCCGCTCCTCTTCGACATGATGGAGCACGCCTCGCTGATCGTCCCCGGGATCGCGGCGGTGGTGGTGTTCCTCATCTTCCACTACGGCGCCCAGGTCATCAGCAACCAGCGAGTCCGCCGGACGGTCATCGGACTGATGCTCTTGGCCGGGGCATGGATGATGGTCATTGGTGGCATCGGTGTCTACATCACCAAGGTGCTGACCTATCCGGTCGGCGGCTGAACGGCCGGCGTGCAGGAGGGCTGGACCATGCGGCAGGGAAACGAGGCGGGGATCGAGGAGCGGATGGGCACCCCCCCGCTGGTGGCGGCGGCGTTCGCGGCGGGCACGGTCTACGCGTGGCTGGAGGCCATCTTCCGCCTGCTCGGGACCTTCACCGCGCTGCCCACGGTCTACCGCCTCTGGCAGCCGCGCGACGGCTTCATCACGGCCATGTGGCTGACCATGATCGGCATCAGCCTCGTGGTCTTCCTCATCCTGGGATTCGGGGTGTTCCGCCGCCGTCCGCGGGTGGGGCCCCTGGCGCTGTGGGTGACGGTGTTCGTCCTCTCGGCGATCGCGGCGCCTCTCATCGGGGAGATCGGCACCCCCTTGGGCGCGATCTGACGTCACGGGGGGCGGGGGACGCACATCCCCCCGCCCTCGCCGGAACCCAGGCCTCGCCGCTCTCCGCCGCCATCCCGGGGTCCACGGCCGGGCCGCTCACCCGTCCGCCGCCGGGGCCGGCCGGTGCCCTGGGCCACAGGCCGCCAGGGCGGCCCCGAGCCGCTCCACCGCGAGGTCGGCCTCCTGGAGGCTGAGGGTCAGGGGCGGGAGCAGCCGCAGGGTCCGCCGCCCGACCGGGTTGACCAGCAGCCCCTCCCGGACGGCGGCCTCGGCGACCGCGGGCGCGATCGCGCGGCGCAGCCCCACCCCCAGCATCAGCCCGCGGCCCCGGACCTCGGTGATCGGGTGACCGGCGGCGGCCAGCGCCAGGAGGCCCTCGCGCAGCCGCTGCCCGGTGGCCCGGGCGTTGGCGAGCAGCCCCTCGGCCTCGATCGCCTCCAGGACGGCCAGCCCGGCCCGGCAGGCCAGCGGGCCCCCGCCGAAGGTGCTGCCGTGGTCCCCCGGCTGGAGGACGTCGGCCCGCGGCCCCACCAGGGTCGCCCCGATCGGTACCCCGCCCCCCAGGCCCTTGGCCACGGTCATGACGTCGGGGACGATGCCGGCCCACTGGTGGGCCCACATCCGGCCGGTGCGGCCCATGCCCGACTGCACCTCGTCCAGGACCAGCAGGCAGTCCCGCTCGGTGCAGAGCCGGCGGATCTCGCGCAGCGTCTCGTCGGGGACGGGGAAGACGCCGCTCTCCCCCTGGATGGGCTCGAGGAGGACCGCCACCGCCTCCTGGTCGAGGGCCGTGGCCAGGGCCCCGAGATCGCCGCGCGGCACCTGGCGGAAGCCGGCGGGCAGGGGCCGGAACGGGTCGCCGTACCGGGGCGCGGCGGTGGCGGCCAGGGTGGCCAGGGTGCGCCCGTGGAAGGCGGCGGTCAGGGTGACGACCACGTGGGCCCCGCCCCGGTGGCGCTGGCCCCACTTCCGGGCCACCTTGATCGCGGCCTCGTTGGCCTCGGCCCCGCTGTTGGAGAAGAAGACCCGGGAGGGGAAGGCGGTGGCGACCAGGCGCTCGGCCAGCTCGACCTGGGGCTCGGTCCGGTAGAGGTTGCTGGTGTGGATCAGGCGCCGGGCCTGGTCCGCGATCGCCGCCGTCAGCCCGGGGTGCCCGTGCCCGAGGACGTTGACCGCGATGCCGCCGACGCAGTCCAGCAAGCGGGCCCCCTGGTCGGTCACGACCCAGGCCCCCTCGCCGCCGACCAGGGTCAGGGGCGGGCGGGCGTAGGCGTCGCACAGCGCGGCCTGGGCGCGCTGGGCCAGGTCCGTCACCGCCTCACCGCCCGGCGCCGCCGGCGGCCCGGGGCTGGCGCCCGGCCAGCATGGCCTCCACCTCCTTTGCGGGCATGGGCCGCGCGTAGAGGAAGCCCTGCACCTCGTCGCAGCCGAGCTCGGCCAGCATGGCGGCCTGGTCCGGTCGCTCCACGCCCTCGGCGACGGTGGTCAGGTGCAGGGTGCGGCTGAGGTCGACCACGGCCCGGACCACCGCCGCGCCCTCGTCCGTGGTGGTCAGCGCGTCCACGAAGCTCTTGTCGATCTTGACGATGTCGACCGGCAGCCGCGCCAGGTAGGAGAGGGTCGAGCGGCCGGTGCCGAAGTCGTCGATGGCGATCCGCACCCCCAGCTCCCTCAGGCTGCGCAGCCGCCCCGCCGCCACCTCCAGGTCGCCGACCAGCTCCGACTCCGTGATCTCCAGCACCAGGGCCCTCGGGGTCAGCCCCGACGCCGCCAGGGCCTCGGCCACGGTCGAGCGGAACGGGGGCGCGGCCAGCTGGACGGCGGAGACGTTGACGTGGACCGTCAGGGGCTGGGGCCGCGGGTGGCGCTGGGCCCAGCCGGCCGCGTCCCGGCAGGCTCGCTGGAGCACCCAGGCCCCGAGCGGCACCACCAGCCCGCTCCGCTCCGCGGCCGCGATGAACGCCGCCGGCGGCACCAGCCCCTCCCGCGGGTGGTCCCAGCGCACCAGGGCCTCCAGGCCCACCAGGGCCCCGGTGGCCAGGGTCAGCATCGGCTGGTACACGAGACGCAGCTGCTCGCCGGCGATCGCCCGTGAGAGGTCGACGACCAGGGCCCGGCCGACCTGGGCGGCGTGCTCCAGGGCGGGGGTGAAGGCGGTCACCGATCCCTTGCCCGCGCCCTTGCCGGCGGAGAGCGCCACCCCCGCGCGCCGCAGCAGCTCCTCCCCGCTCAGCTCCCCGTCGGCGTCGGCCACACCCGTCGAGGCTCCGATGGTCACCGTCGCGTCGCCCAGGGTGACGGGCGCGGTCACCGCCCGCAGCGCGCGCTCCACGGTCGCGGACGCCGCGGACGCCGCGGCGTCCTCCAGCAGCAGCGCGAACTCATCGCTCCCCAGGCGGGCGACGGTGTCCGCGGGGCGGACCGCCAGACGGAGCCGATCGGCCACCACCCGCAGCAGCTGGTCCCCCGCCCCGTGGCCGTAGGCGGCGTTGACCAGGTGGAAGTTGTCCAGGTCGATCAGGGCCAGGCTCACCGGCTCGGCCGACAAGCCGACGCGCACCAGGGCGTGGGCCACCCGGTCGACCAGCAGGGCCCGGTTGGCCAGGCCGGTGAGGGGATCGTGGAAGGCCTGGTGCGCCAGCTGCTCCTCCAGGTCCCGGCGCTCGGTGACGTCCCGGGTCGTCAGCACCAGCTCCGGGGTGGCGGCGTCCCCCAGCCGGTTGGCGGCGGTGGTCTCGGTGTCGCACCAGCTGCCGTCGGCACGGCGCAGCCGGCAGGCGACCTGGGCGGTGGCCCCCGCCCGGCGGCTCAGCTCGGCCAGGCTCTCCAGCACCCGGGAGGCGTCGTCGGGGTGGACGATCTCCGCCAGGGGGTGCCCGACGAGGGCCTCCGGCGGATGGCCGAGCATCGCGGTCACCGCCAGGCTCTGGTAGGTGATCGTCCCGTCGGGGCGGACCAGGGTGATGAGTTCGGCGGCGTCCCGGACCAGGGTGCGGAAGCGGGCCTCGCTCCTGGCCAGGGTGGTCCGCTCGACGGCCAGGGCCAGGGCCCGCCGGCGCGAGCGGGTCACCAGGGCCAGCACCAGCAGGGCGACCAGCAGGGCGAGGACCACCGTCGCCGTCACCCCCGCCGTCGCGTCGGCCTGGGCGGCGGCGGCCCGGGCCCGGATGCGGGTCCCGACCGACCGCACCGCCGCCGCCAGGGCGGCGAAGGCGGCGTCGCCGGTGCGGTCGTCGAGCGCGACGGCGGCGGGGACATGCCCGGCCCGGAGGAGCTGCAGGACGCTGCCCAGCTGGCGGTTCTCCGCTGCCAGGGCCCGGCTGGGCCCGGCCAGCGCGCTGGCCCCCGCCAGCTGCCGGGCCCGGGCCAGGGCGGCCAGCCCGGCCCGGCGGGCGCCGTTGAGCGCCGCGCCGGTGTCGGGACCGATGCGGCCGTCCAGGAGCGCCTCGTGCACGAAGAGGCCCTCGAGGTAGGCCTGTGCCTGCAGGCGGGCGAGCGCGGTCTCCGCCCGGCGCGCCGACACCGCGGTGCCGACGAAGCCGGTGATCGCCCAGACGGCGCCGATGGCCACCAGCACGATCGCGACGGCGGCCAGGAGGGCCGCTGCCCGCGCCCGGACGGGCTGGGCCCCCGTCTCCCGGCCGGTGGCGTGTGCCAGGGGCGGCATGTCCAGCCGACTATAGGGCCGGCGGCGGGAGGAGAGCCGCGGGCCGCGGATCGGGGCGGGTCCCGTCAGGCGGCGCCGGGCGGCAGGTGGAGGCCGAGGACGCGGGGGATGAGGACGCCGACCACATAGCCGGCGGCGGCGGCCGCGCCCCCGATGGCCAGCACCTGGAGGCCGCCGCGGACGGCGGCGGTGCCGGTGATCCGGGCCTTGCCGACCCCCAGGGCGAAGAGCACCAGGGCGGAGAGGACCAGCGAGCCCGCCACGGCGGCGGTGCCGGCGAGCCACAGGTAGGGCAGGATGGGGAAGATGGCGCCCGTGAGGAAGGTGCCGGCCATGCGCAGGCCGTCGCGCATGGCCCCGTCGGGCAGATGCATCGTGATCCCCAGCTCCTTCTCGACGTGGGTCTCCTCCCACAGGGTGGGGTACTGCGCCAGGGTGCGCGCCAGCGACTCCGCGGTCTCCCGGGGGACGCCGCGGTGGCGCAGGATGGCGACCATCTCGCCGTGCTCCTCCTCGGGCTGGCTGGCCAGCTCCCGGCGTTCCTTGTGGATGGCCGCCAGCTTCACGTCCCGCTCGGCCTTGCCGGCGAGGTAGGAGCCGGTCCCCATGGAGACCATCCCGGTCAGGGCACCCACCAGGCCGGCGATGAGCACCGTGGGGCGGCCGATGCCGAGCCCGGCGGTGGCCCCGGACACTCCCATGACCAGGCCGAGGGTGGTCAGGAGGCCGTCCTGGACCCCGAACACCACCTCGCGCACGCCGCCCTTGCGGGCCAGCTTCTCCCGCTCGCTGCCGCGGGCCACCGCCAACAGGGCCGGGGGAGGTCCGTCGGCGGGCGGGGCGCTGTCCACCCGGTCTCGCATCTCGGTCATCATCACCCTCAAAGGGTACCCGCTGGTCGTCCCGGCTCGAGCGGGCAAGCGGGCGCGGGATGAGGCTCGAGGCCGCCCCGCGGGCGAACGCCGCCAGCGGCGGCCCGCACCGGGCCCGTCCGTCCGGCGGGCTCTTCACCGATCGTTTGGCCGATGCGGGCGGCCCCGCCTCGGTCCCCGGTCCCGGAAACCTCGGGCGGTAAGCTGCCGTCCAGCAACGGGTAGCTCGGCTTCTTCACCGTTCCGAGCCGGTCCAACTGGAAGTCGGATCCATCATTCGCTGTTCCCTGGGTGTCGCTGTGGTTGCCGCGCGGGTGAGGCACGGGCTGTTCGGCAGCCAGGTCTGGCGGGGCTGGATGGCGCTGGCGGTCGTCTACGTCGTGTGGGGCTCCACCTACACCGGAATTCAGGTGGCGGTCCGAGCCATGCCGCCGCTGCTGATGGCCGGCACGCGCTACCTGCTGGCGGGGCTGATCCTGTACGCGGTGGTTGGGCGCGCCGGGGGCCACCGCTGGGCCTGGCCTGGCTGGCCGGCTGCCTACAGCTCGGGCGTGGTGGGCCTGTTCCTGCTGCTGGGAGGCAACGGCCTGCTCAGTTGGGCGGAGCTTCGGGCCCCCTCCGGGCTGGCGGCCCTGATCATCGCCACGGTTCCCCTGTGGATGGCGGCGATCGGCGTCGCCTGGGGCCGCTCGTCCCCGCCCGGGCGGCTCGGTTGGCTCGGGGTCCTGGTGGGGCTGGGCGGGGTGGCGGTGCTCGCCAGCCCCACCACCGAGGGGCACCTCGCCGTGACCTTGACCCTCGGCCTGCTCGCCGCCGCCCTGCTCTGGGCGGTCGGATCCCTGTACGCGAGACGGGCGCCCCTGCCGGCCAGCGCCTTCTTGGCCTCGGCCCTGGAGATGATCGTGGGCGGTCTGGCCCTCGTCCTGGTGGGGCTGGCGAGTGGCGAGGCGGCGCAGATCCGCTGGGCCCACATCGTGGGGGCGCCCCTGGTGGGCTACGTCTGGCTGGTGACGGGGGGATCCCTGCTGGGCTACACGTGCTACGTCTACGCGCTGAAGGCGCTGCCCAGCAGCACGGTCGCCACCTACGCCTACGTCAACCCGGTGGTGGCTCTGATCCTCGGCTTCTTGCTGCTCGGCCAGGGCCTCACCGGTGGCAGCGCGGTGGCGGCGCTGCTCATCACCGTCGGGGTGATCCTGATGGTCAGCGGGCCGCACCTCGCCCGCCGTCGCGAGAGGCGGGGAGGCGCTCACCCAGCCACGCCGGACGCCAGCTGAGCAGGCGCCACGTCCGCGGCGACCTCGGCGCGCGGTGCCGCCGTGGGGCGGTGCCCGCCCCGGTCGGGCGGGCGTACCGCAGCGCCCTTCGGACCTCGCCATGCCCGCGCGCCTGCTACCGTTCGCCACCGTCGTGGGCGTCCGCATCCTTCACCTGCGGTCTGCCGACCGCTCCGCCGTCACCGCAGCCGCTGGCCTGGTCGCCGGCGGCGGCGGGCGGTCTCGGGGGCCCCAGTGATAGCGGCGCGTCCGCGCGGGCTGCGCGTGGCGGTGGCCGTGAAGCAGGTGCCCCTGGTGGAGTCGCTGGGGCTCATGGCCGACGGCCGCCTGCGCCGCCACGGCGTGCCGCTGGAGATGAACCCCTATTGCCGTCGGGCCCTGGCCCAAGGGGTCGAGCTGGCGCGGGAGACGGGCGGGCGGTGCACCGTCGTCTCCCTGGGCCCGCCGACGGCCGCCGACATGCTGCGGGAGGCGCTGGCCTGGGGCGCGGATGCCGCCATCCTCCTCACCGACCCGGTCTTCGCCGGGTCCGACACCCTGGCCACCGCCCGGGCCCTGGCCGCCCTGCTCCGGCGCGAGGGCCCCTTCGACCTGCTCCTGGTGGGGCGCAACTCGGTGGACGCCGACACCGGGCAGGTGGGGCCGGCGCTCGCCGCCCTGCTGGAGCTGCCGTTCGCGGGAGCGGTGCGCGAGCTGGAGTGGGATGGGCCAGGCGATCGGGTCCGGGTCCGCTGCGAGCGGGATGACGGGTGGGGCGACGCGGTCGTCGGCCTGCCCGCGGTGCTGGCGGTGGCGGAGCGGCTGTGCCCGCCCGCCAAGGTCGCGCCCGAGCGGTGGCGCGCGGTGCCGCCGGAGCGGGTCCGGCGTGTGGGCCCCGACCAACTGGACGACACCGGCCCCTGGGGCCAGGCTGGCAGCCCCACCGCGGTGGGAGCGGTCCGGGAGGTCGCGATCGCCCGCCGGCCGGTCCGGCTCGAGGGGCCCCTGCCCCAGCAGGTGCGGCGCGCCCTGGACCTGCTCGGCGCCGTCGACGGCCTTGGGGGCCGGTCCCGTCGGCCGTCGCGGGCGGTGCCGCACCCCCACCCCAGGGCGGACCGGCGCCGGGCGGTCGCGGTGCTGCTCGAGCCGGGCCGCTCCCACCTGGCGGCGGAGCTGCTGGGGCGGGCCGCCGTCCTCGCCAGGGGCCTCGGGGGCCAGGTGGTGGGGGTCACCCCGGCAATGATGGGGTCCCAGGAGGCCTGGGCCCTGGGGGCCGACGAACTCGTCTGGATCGTGGGCGCGGCGGCGGCCGAGGACATCGTGGCGGCACTGGAGGACTGGGTGCGAGGGCGGGCGCCGTGGGCGATCCTGGGCCCCGCGACCAGCTGGGGCCGCGAGGTGCTGGCCCGGGCGGCGGCGCGGCTGGGGGCCGGCCTCATCGGCGATGCGGTCGACGTCCACCTCGAGGATGGGCGCCTGGTGGGGTGGAAGCCCGCCCTGGGCGGCGGGTTGCTGGCGCGGATCACCGCATCCTCGGCGGTGCAGGCGGTCACCCTGCGGCCGGGGGCGCTGCCCCCGCTGCGCCGTCGATTGGGAGCGCGGTCGGCGGCCGTGACCCGGCTGGCGGTCCGACCGGGGGGGCGAATCGAGATCGGGCCCAGCTGGCGGGACGACCACTCGGAGGCGCTGGGCCGGGCCCGCTCGGTGGTGGGGGTCGGCGCCGGCGTCGCGCCCGACGGGTATCCCGTGGTGCGCCGGCTGGCGCAGCGACTCGGGGCTGAGCTGGCGGCCACCCGCAAGGTGACCGACCAGGGCTGGATGCCGCGGTTCCGGCAGGTGGGGATCACCGGCCGCTTCATCGCGCCCCAGCTCTACGTCGCCGTCGGGGTGCGGGGGAAGCTGAACCACATGCTGGGCGTGGGCCAGGCCCGGACCATCCTGGCCATCAACCGGGACCCGGACGCCCCGGTGTTCGGGAGGTGCGACATCGGCATCGTCGGCGACTGGCGCGAGGCGGTGACGCTCCTCGCGGGGGCGCTCGCCGCCCGCGGTTCGGGCTAGCGGGGTGCGGGCCTGCCCGACGGCCAGGGCCCGCGGTCGCCCCGGGTGGTCACGCGACGGTCGTCAGCAGCTCTCGCACCCGGCGGTCGATCGCGTCGCGGATCGGGCGCACCGCCTCCAGCGGCAGCCCGGCCGGGTCCGGCACCGCCCAGTCCAGGTGGCGGGTGCCGGGATAGATCGGGCAGGCGTCCCCGCAGCCCATGGTCACCACCACGTCGGCGCTGCGCGCGGCGGCGTCGGTGAGCAGGGCCGGGCGGCGGTCGCGCAGGTCCAAGCCGATCTCCGCCATGGCGGCCAGCACCCCGGGGTGGAGGGCGCTCGCCGGCTCGCTGCCGGCGGAGCGGACGCGGACCCGGCCCCGGGCCCGGTGCTCCAGCAACGCCGCCGCCATCTGCGACCGGCCGGCGTTGTGGACGCAGACGAAGAGGACCTCCGGGACCGGCCGCCAGCGCAGGACGGTGGCGGTCTCAGGGCAGAGCTCGGTGACCTCCGGGGCCGTGGCCACGGGGCCGGCCAGGGCGCTCCGCGGGACGGGCTCGAACCCGTGCCGGCGGAAGAAGCCGGCCGCCGTCGCGGTCAGGAGCACCACCTCGCGCAGGGCGGACTCGCGGGCCGCCGCCTGGGCGGCCGCCAGCAGCGCTGTGCCCACCCCGCGGCCCCGGGCCTCGGCGGCCACCACCAGGGAGCGGAGGAGCCCCTGGTCCCGGTAGCGCTCCAGGCCGACGCCGCCGATGATCGCCTCCGCGCCGCTGGCGGCCGGTCCCCGGGCCACCCAGTACCGTCCCGGCGGCTCGCCGATGCCGGCAGCCGGCAGCCCCGCCGCTGCGGCCAGGGCCCGCAGCCGCTCCACGTCGGCTGGCGCCAGCGGCTCCACCCGTGCCGCGGCCGGGCCGGTCACGCCGGCGTCTCGCACTCCGCCGCCGGCGGGCGGGCCACCGGGTCGGGGAACCACCGGCGCCGGGCCCAGAGGGCGACGTAGACCAGCCCCACCAGCGCCGGCACCTCGATGAGCGGGCCCACGACGCCCGCCAGGGCCTCGCCCGAGGTGGCCCCGAAGACACCGATGGCGACCGCGATCGCCAGCTCGAAGTTGTTGCCCGCGGCGGTGAAGGCCAGGGTGGCGGTCCGGGGGTAGGACAGGCGCAGGCGCCGGCCCAGGAGGAAGCTGAGGCCCCACATGAGGGCGAAGTAGACCAGGAGCGGCAGCGCGATCCGCACCACCGCCAGGGGGTCCCCGGTGATCGCGTGCCCCTGGAGGGCGAAGAGGACCACCACCGTGAAGAGCAGCCCGTACAGCGCCAGCGGCCCGACCCGGGGCAGGAAGCGCTCCTCGTACCAGCGCTCGCCGCGCAGGCGGGTGCCGAGGACCCGGCTCAGGGCGCCCGCCAGCAGGGGCACCCCCAGGAAGATCAGGACCATCTGGGCGATCACCAGGGGCGAGACCGCGATGGCGGTGCCGGCGCCGGCCAGCCCCAGCCAGCCGGGGAGGAGGTCGAGGTAGAGGTATCCGAGTCCGGCGTAGGCCAGCACCTGGAAGGCGGAGTTGAGCGCCACCAGCACCGCCGCCGCCTCCCGGTCGCCGCAGGCCAGGTCGTTCCAGATGAGGACCATGGCGATGCAGCGGGCCAGCCCCACCAGGATCAGCCCCGTCCGGTAGGCGGGCAGGTCGGGCAGGAACGTCCAGGCCAGCCCGAACATCACAGCCGGGCCCACCAGCCAGTTGAGGACCAGCGAGGCCCCCAGCAGCCGCCGGTCGCCGACCACGCCCCCCAGGTGCCCGTACCGGACCCGGGCCAGGACCGGGTACATCATGACCAGCAGGCCGGCCGCGATCGGGACCGAGACGGTGGCGACCTGGACCCGGTCCAGCCCCGCGGCCAGGTCCGGCACCAGCCGGCCCAGGCCCAGGCCCAGGCCCATCGCGGCGCCGATCCAGACGGGCAGGAACCGGTCGAGGGCCCCCAGCCGCCGCAGGGGCCGTCCCGCCCGGTCCGCCGCCGGAGCCGCAGGTACAACATTCACCGCCGCCAATATATACTGTCGTCGAACCTTCCGTCCCTCGAGGCCCTGCCCTGCCAGCCTCTGCGCCGGTCTGCCACCCCTCGATGCTCACCGTCCCCCTGGACGAGGCCCGGGCCCGCGAGCTCGCCGAGGCCTTCGCGGTGCTGGCCGACCCGGTGCGCCTGCGCTTGCTGAGCCTGATCGCCAGCCAGCCCGGCGGCGAGGTCTGCGCCTGTGAGCTGGCGGGTCCGCTCGGCCGTTCGCAGCCCACCGTCAGCCATCATCTGAAGGTGCTCTTCGAGGCCGGGCTGGTGGACCGCGAGCGGCGCGGGACCTGGATCTGGTACCGGGCCCGCGCGGAGCGCTTGGAGCCGCTCCGGGCCACCCTGGCCACCCCGCGGGCGGCTACCCGGGGGCGGACGGCGCCGCGCCCGGGAGGGGGACCGCCGGGAGCCGCCGGCCGGCGAAGGGCACGACCAGGGTGACAGTGGTCCCCTGGCCGGGGGTCGAGCGCAGGGACAGCCGGCCGCCCAGGGCGTCGGTCAGGCCGCGGGCCACGGCCAGGCCCAGACCGGTACCCGCCACCCCGACCCCCGAGCCGGCCGCGCTCCCGCGGTAGAAGCGCTCGAAGACGCTCTCCATCTCCTCGGGGCGGATGCCCGCCCCGTGGTCCTCGATCTCGAAGACGGCGGCGTCCCCCTCGCGATGCACGCGGACCGCGACCCCCTTCCCGCCCGGCGAGTACTTGACGGCGTTGTCCAGCAGCTGGACCAGGACCTGGCGCAGGGGGTCGGCGTCGGTCGGGACCAGGGCGCAGGCCTCGCCCACCGCGACGGTGACGGGGTGGCCGGCGTCGGGGCGCACCGCCTCCAGCACCTCCTCCAGCAGGGCGCCCACCCGCACCGGGGTGATGTTGAGCTCGGAGGCCGCATCCTCGATCCGGGAGAGGGCCAGGAGGTCCTCGATCAGGAGGTGGAGGCGGTTGGCCTCGTCGTCGATGATCTTGAGAAAGTCCATCCCCTCCCCGAGCGGGACCGCCCCCGAGCGCAGGAGGGCGGCGGCGCCGCAGATGCTGGTGAGCGGTGTCCGCAGCTCGTGGGAGGCGGTCGCCACGAAGGCGTCCTTCATCTGGTCGAGCTCCCGCTGCCGGGTGATGTCGCGGAAGACCGCCACCGTGCCGCCGACGGCGCCCGGCAGGGGGTTGGCCTCCATGGCCAGGGTGCGCTCCCCTTCAAGGCTCCTCAGGCGCGCCTCGGCCAGCGGCTGGCCGGTTTCCGCGGCGGTGGGTGCCAGGGCCCGCACGGCGGGCAGCCGGCTCGCCGGGACCGGCTCGCCGGTGGACCCCCGCCAGTCGAGCCGACCGAGGAAGGCGTCGAGCAGCAGGCCGGGCTCGCAGCCGGGCAGGATGCGGTGGGCGGCGTCGTTGACGGCGGTGACGCGCCCGCGGGCATCGCTCACCACCACCGCCTCGTCCAGGGTGGCCAGCGTTCCCCGCAGCTCGCCGACCAGGCAGGCCTGCTGCGTGGCCAGGGCGGCGAACCCGGCCAGGGCCCGCAGGACCTCCTGCTCGTCGGCTCCGACGTCGCGGCCCCCGCGGTGGGCGACCAGCAGCGCCGCCTCGGCGTGGCCGACGACGTGGAAGGGGAGCACGGTGATGGCCAGGGGGAGGTCCTCCGCCTGACCATCACCGTGGACCGCGAGGGTGGCCGGCTCACCCCCCACCCCGGCCGCCGGGGCCATCGCCACCGCCGCCCGCAGGGCCGGCAGCGCCTGGTCGGCGCTGCCGGGGGCGACGGCGCGCAGCACCATCGACGGCTGCCCCTCGTTCTGCCACGAGATCCCCGCGGCGTCCGCCTCGGTCAGGTCGAGGGCCGTCGCCGCCACCTCGACCAGGAGGGGGTCGAGGTCTCCGGCGCTGCGGATGGCGGCCGTGATCCGGCGCAGGCGCTGGGTGGCGCCGCGACGGCGGTCACCCTCCACTCGGGCCGAGAAGACCAGGGCCAGGACCAGGATCTGGAGCCCGACCGGCAGGGTGGCCCACCCGCCGTACCAGACCGGGGACCGCGGGGAGGCGAACAGGAGCACCGCCGGAAAGCCGAGCAGGACAACGCCGACGACCTGGATCCAGGGCGCCAGGGGGTCTCGCGGCAGGCGCCAGCGGCGCCGGGTCCAGGTGGCCAGGGGGAATTCCAGGGCGACCAGCGGCAGGATGGCCAGGACGTGGCCGGCCAGGGTGGGCTGGGTCCAGGGGCCCAGCCGGGGCAGCAGGGGCCCGGCGGCGACCACGATTCCCGCCAGCGCGGCGCCGCCCAGGACCGCCAGGGCCCCGAGCCCCACCGGGGAGGGGCCTCCGGCCCGGGCGGCCCCGCCCCCGGAGAGCTCCCGGGACGGGGTCCCCGTCAGGGCCAGGGCCATGCCCGCCGTGGCGGCCACGGTGAGCCAGGCGGCCACGGTGCCGGCCCGGCGCCAGGCCCCGAGGGCGCCCAGGGCCTCCGGCCCGAGGCACAGGGCGGCCAGGAGGAGAACGGCCACGACGACGCAGGTGACGCCGAGGACCCGCGCCCAGCCTCCCTCGGGCGATCGGGTCCGGTCCAGGGCGAAGACCCCGGCGGTGGCGGCCGCCAGGGTGCTGGCCACCAGCATCGTCGGGATCCACCAGTTGAGGGTGACGGTCCCACGGACTGGGAGCAGCGTCAGGGCGCCCAGCGTCCCCGCCGTCGCCAGGCCGGCGGCCACCGCCGGGCCCGTGTCCCGGCCGAGGGCCAGGACGAACGCCCCCGGGCCGCCCCCCCGGACGCTCATCGCCGGTCCCGGGGGCGCCCGGGGTCGCCCCGGCCCCCGCTGGCGCGTCCCGGCCCCGGTAGCGCTAAAATACCAGCGTGCCAGTCGGATTTCCGCCCCAGCCCGCCCTCGCCATGCGCATCTCCTCCCGGGCCCACTACGGGCTGCGGATGATGACCGAACTCGGCAAGACCTACGGGCAGGGCCCGCTCAGCCTGGCCGAGATCGCCCGCACCGAGCACCTGCCCCTGGCGTACCTGGAGCAGCTGGTGGCGCCGCTGCGCCGGGGGGGGATGGTCGAGGGGACCCGCGGGGTTCACGGGGGCTACCGTCTCACGCGCGACCCCGCCAGCGTGTCGGTTCGGGAGATCATCGAGCTGTTGGAGGGCCAGGTCGCTCCCGTGGAGTGCCTCACCGACACCTACCTGCCCGGTGGCTGCGTGCGCGAGCTGGACTGCCACAGCCGGAGCCTGTGGGGCCGGCTCCAGGCGGCCGTGAACGGCGTCCTGGGCGGGACGACCCTCCAGGACCTGATCAGCGAGGCCGCCGCGGCCCCCACCGTTCCAGAGCACGGTCTGGTCCCGGTGGGGTCGCTGGCCCGGTTCCGTCGTCCGACCGTCCCCGCCCGTCAGCACCAGCGGCCTCCGGCCGCCGTCGCTGTGAGCCCTGTCCTGCGGAGGCCATCCCTATGAGCACCCCCCCCACCCCGGCGGCGGCCCCGGACCGGCTGGAGATCGCCGGCCTCAAGGTCGAGGTCGAAGGCAAGCAGATCCTGTGCGGCATCGACCTCGCCCTCCCCCCGGGTGAGGTCCACGCCCTGATGGGCCCCAACGGCTCGGGGAAGTCCACCCTGGCCAACACCATCATGGGCCACCCCAAGTACCAGGTCACGGGCGGCTCCATCGACTGGCGGGGGGAGAGCCTGCTGGGCCTCACCCCCGACCAGCGGGCCCGGCAGGGGATCTTCCTCAGCCTCCAGTACCCGACCGCCATCCCCGGCGTCTCGCTGGTGAACTTCCTGCGGGCGGCGCTGCGCGGGCTGGGCCGGGAGATGCCGGCGCGGGAGTTCCTGGGCACGGTCAAGCAGGAGCTGCGGACGCTGAAGATGGACCAGGCCTTCCTCAGCCGCTACATCAACGACAACTTCTCCGGGGGCGAGAAGAAGCGCATGGAGATCCTTCAACTGGCGGTCCTGCAGCCGAAGCTGGCGATCCTGGACGAGACCGACAGCGGGCTGGACGTGGACGCCCTGCGCACGGTGGCCGAGGGTGTCAACCGGGTTCGGAGCGAGGACATGGGGGTGCTCATCATCACCCATTACCAGCGCATTCTCGACTACGTCACGCCCGACCGGGTCCATGTCATGGCCGCCGGCCGGGTGATCGAGTCCGGTGGCGCAGAGCTGGTGGCCCGCATCGAGCGGGAGGGGTATGACTCCATGCTGCGGGCCGCCGGGCTGGAGACCGAGCCCGCGGAGGAGGAGGCCGTGGCGGCCGGTGCCCCCGGAGCGTAAAATATGATGGATCCAGTCGGATTTTGTCCGGCCCCGCCCGGAGGGGTCGTCATGGGAAGGGACACACGCTGATGGCTGTAGCCGCCAAGGACCTGACCAAGGACTACAAGTACGGATTCAACGACGGTGACGTCTTCGTGTTCAGGGCCAAGAAGGGCCTCTCGCCGGAGGTGGTCGCCGACATCTCGCGGCGCAAGAGCGAGCCCCCCTGGATGCTGGCCTTCCGCCTGAAGGCCCTGGAGCACTTCTACCGCCGGCCGATGCCCAGCTGGGGCGCCGACCTGACGGGGATGGACTTCGACGACATCTATTACTACGTGCGGCCGGCCGAGGAGCAGGGGCGGACCTGGGACGAGGTGCCGGCGGCGATCAAGCAGACCTTCGACCGGCTCGGCATCCCCGAGGCCGAGCGCAAGTTCCTGGCCGGGGTGTCGGCGCAGTACGAGAGCGAGGTCGTGTACCACTCCATCCGCGCCGACCTGGAGAAGCTGGGGGTGCTCTTCAGCGACTGCGACACCGGGCTGCGCGAGCACCCCGAGATCTTCCGCCGGTACTTCGGCACCGTCATCCCCGCCAACGACAACAAGTTCGCGGCCCTGAACAGCGCGGTCTGGTCCGGCGGCTCCTTCGTCTACGTGCCCAAGGGGGTCCGGGTCGACATCCCCCTCCAGGCCTACTTCCGCATCAACAGCGAGAGCATGGGCCAGTTCGAGCGGACGCTGATCATCGCCGAGGAGGGCAGCTACGTCCACTACATCGAGGGCTGTACGGCGCCGACCTACAGCCGCGACTCGCTCCACAGCGCGGTGGTGGAGATCATCGCCCAGCCGGGGGCGCACGTCCGCTACACCACCATCCAGAACTGGTCCAACAACGTCTACAACCTGGTGACCAAGCGTGCCATTGCCCGCGAGAGGGCGGTGGTGGAGTGGATCGACGGCAACCTGGGATGCCTCGCCACGGGCACGCGGGTCTTCACCGACCAGGGGGTCAAGCCGATCGAGGACGTCCGCCCCGGCGACGCCGTTCTCAGCCTCACCCCCGAGTTCACCTGGACCGCGCAGCCTGTCATCGCCACCAAGCGGAACGAGCCACGCCCCACCTACCGGATGACCACCGTCGACCACCGTGAGGTGGTGGCCACCGACAACCATCCGTTCCTGACTCTGCGCAAGACTGGACGGGTGCGCCATCTGCAGTGGTTGCCGCTGGGCGCGATCCGGGTCGGGGACGAGGTGGCGCTCTCGGGGGTCCTCCCCGACGACGGCCGCCCCTGGGAGCTGCCGGCCGCGGCTCGTGTGCCGCGCAGCCGTAACCCCTTCCGGGCGCCCGCCGTCACCTCCGACGAACTGATGTGGTTCCTCGGTTTCTACGTGGGCGACGGCCTGCGGGAGGCCTCTCGTGTCATCCTCTGCGTGCCCGAGGCGGATCCGGCGGAGGCTCGCGTGCGGGCGTCGCTGGCCTCCCTCTTCGGTATCGAGCGGACGACGCGTCACGGGGTCCAGTTGCGAGTCAACTCCGCCCCGCTCAGTCGTTTCATCGAGGCCATCGGCTTCTCGGGCGGCGCCCGCGGCAAGCGTCTCCCGGAGTGGGTCTACGCCCTGCCGGCCCGACAGTTGCGGGCCTTCGTCGAGGGCTACGTCGCCGCCGACGGACCCGTCCGGGCCAACCACGAGAACGTCTCAGTGAGCAGCGTCAGCCGGGCTCTGTTGGAGGACGTCAAGACCATCGCGATCAAGGCGGGCATGAACCCGCTCAAGATCAGCAAGTGGTCACGGCGCGAGCGCAAGCCTCTGGGCGTCGAGGAGAAGCTCTACCAGCACCACTCTCTGCACCTCGGCGAGCAGGAGCCGCACACGCCCGTGTACTTCTCGGAGGTCCTGGGCATCGCCGAGGCCGGCGACCAGACGACCTACGACCTGGAGGTGGCGACCACCGCCAACTTCGTGGCCAACGGCATCGTGGTGCACAACTCCAAGGTGACGATGAAGTATCCCTCGATCTACCTGATGGGCGAGGGCGCGCACGGGGAGATCCTCTCGGTGGCGTTCGCCGGCGAGGGGCAGCACCAGGACGCCGGCGGCAAGTGCATCCACGTCGCCCCCAACACCACCAGCACCATCGTCAGCAAGTCGGTGAGCAAGGGCACCGGGCGCACCTCCTACCGAGGCCACCTCAAGGTCCACCCCAAGGCCCACGGCGTGCGCTCCACGGTGCGCTGCGACGCGCTGCTCCTCGACGAGCAGGCGCGCTCCGACACCTACCCGTACATGGATGTCGAGGCCGACGACGTCCAGATCGGCCACGAGGCCACCGTCAGCAAGGTCGGCGACGAGCAGATCTTCTACTGCCAGACCCGGGGGATCGCCGAGGCCGAGGCCACGGCCATGATCGTCAACGGGTTCATCGAGCCGTTCGTCAAGGAGCTGCCGATGGAGTACGCCGTCGAGCTCAACCGCCTGATCGCGCTGCAGATGGAAGGGAGTGTCGGCTGAGCCGGGCGCCGCTGGCGTTCGGCCGGCGGCGCCCCCAGCCCCGGTGCTGGCCGTGGAGGCCCCCGGCGACCCCGTCCCCGAGGCGGTGGTGTCGCGCGAGCGCGTGTCGGTGGCCGAGCCTGCGGTCCTAGAGCCGACTCGGGTCCAGGAGCTGCGTCAGATCGCCGCCGCGGCCTATGCCGAGGGCCCGTGGCCCTCCTCCGCGCGGGACGAGGACTGGCGCCGGACCCCGCAGGTCGACCGTCTCGATCCCGCCCGGTTCCAGCTGGCGCCCGCGGCCGGTCCGCTGGCCAGCGTCGGCCGGGCGCTGCCCGCCTGGCTGCGGGCGGCGGCCCGGGCGCTGCCGGAGGCGGGGCTGGAGACCCTCAGCCTGATCGACGACGCCGCCGGCAGCCATCCCGGCGCGCCGGCCGCCCCGGGAGCGAGCGGCTCCGGTCTGGAGGTCTGGCCCCTGGAGGTGGCGCTCCAGGAGCGTCCGGGGCTGGTCACGGCCCACCTGGCGACCGTGCTGGCTCCGGGGCAGCGCCCCTTCGTCGCCCTCAACACCGCTCGCTTCCTGGGGGGCAGCGTGGTCCATGTGACCCGCGGCACGGAGGCGACCCAGGTGGTCCACCTGCTGCACGGCGTCGGCACCGGCCAGGCGGCCTTCCCCCGCACCCTGGTGGTGCTCGAGGAGGGCGCGGCCTGCACCATCGTGGAGGAGTGGCTGGGCCCGGCGGGGGCCGACCCGGCGCTGCTGGTGCCGGTCACCGAGGTGGTGGTGGGGGCCAACGCCCGCTGCCGCCACGTGATCGTGGAGCGCACCGGAGCCGGTGCCGTCCTGCAGGCCTCGGTGCGGGCCCGCGTGGCCCGCGACGGCCGCTACGAGGCCAGCTGGCTCCTGCTGGGCGGGGCCTGGCAGAAGACCTACCTGGAGGTGGACCTGGCGGGCTCCGGCTCGTCGGCCCAGCTGTCCGGGCTCACCTATGGGGGCGGGGACCGGCACGTCGACCTGCAGACCCTGCAGGCGCACCTGGAGCCCGCCGCGACCAGTGACCTGCTCTACCGGGTGGCGATGCGGGACCGCGCCCGCTCCGTCTACGGGGGCTTGATCCGGGTGGCCCCGGCGGCGCAGAAGACCAGCGCCTACGTGCAGAACCGCAACCTCCTCCTCAGTCCCCAGGCCAAGGCGGACAGCAACCCCACCCTGGAGATCGAGGCCAACGACGTGCGCTGCACCCACGGCGCCACCGCGGGGCCGGTCGACCCCGAGCAGCTCTTCTACTGCGAGATCCGCGGCATCGAGCGGGAGGCCGCCCGGCAGCTGATCGTGGAAGGGTTCTTCGCGGACGTCCTGGACCGGCTCCCGGCCCCGCCCCTGCGGGCCCTGGGCAGCCAGTGGCTGCAGGCGGCGTTCGCCGGCACCGGGGGCCAGCCGGCGTGAGCGCGTTCGTCCGCGTCTGCCGGACCGCGGAGATCCCGCCCGGGCACGCGGCCCGGGTGGACATCGACGCCATCCCGGTCGCCATCTTCAACGTCGGCGGCGAGTTCTTCGCCCTCGACGACACCTGCAGCCACGCCATGGCCTCCCTCTCCGAGGGCGAGCTGGATCTCGGACGCTGCGCCGTCGAGTGCCCCCTGCACGGCTCCCAGTTCGACCTGCGCAGCGGGGCCCCGCTCTCGTTGCCGGCGGTGGACGGGGTCGGGGTGCACGCCGTCGAGGTCCGCGACGACGAGCTCTGGGTGGCCCTCAGCCCCCCGCCGGGATGAGCCCGGTGAGCGGGGCGGTGCTGCTGCCGGTGGAGCGGCTGCGCAGGGACTTCCCCATCCTGGGGGAGCGGATCAACGGCCATCCCCTGGCCTATCTGGACAGCGCCGCCACCTCGCAGAAGCCGCAGGTCGTCCTCGACGCCATCACTGACTACTATCGGGCCGCCAACGCCAATGTTCACCGCGGCGCCCACGCCCTGGCCGAGCGGGCCACCGACATCTTCGAGACCGCCCGGGAGCGGGTGGCCCGGTTCATCGATGCCGACCCCCAGGGGGTGGTCTTCGTCCGCAACACCACCGAGGGCATCAACCTGGTGGCCTACGGCTGGGCCGGGCACCACCTGGGCCCGGGCGACCGCCTGGTGGTCACGGAGATGGAGCACCACTCCAACTTCGTGCCCTGGCAGGAGGTCCGCGACCGCACCGGCTGCGAGCTGGCGATGATCCCTGTCGACGACGACGGCCGGCTCGACCTGGCGGCGGCCGCCCGCCTCCTGGAGCGGCCGACCCGCCTCCTGGCCGTGACCCACGTGAGCAACGTCCTGGGGACGGTCAACCCCGTGGCCGAGCTGGTGGCCATGGCCCACCGCTCCGGGGCCCTGGCGCTGGTCGACGGGGCCCAGGCGGTGCCGCACCGCCCGGTCAGCGTGCGCCAGCTCGACGCCGACTTCTACGCCTTCTCCGGCCACAAGATGCTGGGCCCGACCGGTACCGGGGTCCTGTGGGGACGGCCCGAGCTGCTGGAGGCGACCCATCCCTTCCTCACCGGGGGCAGCATGATCTCGGTGGTCACCCCCGAGCGCACCACCTGGACCGAGGTCCCGCACAAGTTCGAGGCGGGGACCCCGGATATCGCCGGGGCGGCGGGGCTGCTGGCCGCCATCGAGTACCTGGAGGGGATCGGTCTGGCGGCCGTGGACGCCCACGAGGCGGAGCTCGCCCACTACGCGATGGAGGTCCTGAGCGAGGTCGGGGACATCACCTGCTACGGGCCGCCGGTGTCCGATCGGCCCGGGATCCTCAGCTTCAACGTGCGCGGGGTGCATCCCCACGACGTCGGGACCATCCTCGATCGCGCCGGGGTCGCGGTCCGGGCCGGGCACCACTGCTGCCAGCCGCTGATGCGCCGGCTGGGGGTCGCGGCCACGGTCCGCGCCAGCTTCTACCTCTACAACACCCGGGCCGAGGTGGATGCCCTGGGCGCCGCTCTGACCGACGTGCGCCGCATCTTCGCCGAGCCCGCGCCACCGGCCTGAGCGGGATCCGCCCGGGCGGCGCCGCCTCGGATACACTGGCGGGCACAGCGCCACCCGGCCGTCGCCACGCTGGGAATGGGGCCTCCCGATCCCAGTCGACGCGCGGCACTCTTGGAAAAAGGAGGATCTGCCCATGCCCGATAGTCAACAGCCGACCCGCACGCTGGTGAGCATCGACTGACGACCGAGACCGGATCCCAGTTCGTGTGGAGGCGCTGATCACCCAAAGACCCCGGAGGGTTTGAGCGGGACCGCGTGGGTGGTCTTCAGTCGCCAGCTCAGCCCAGGGGGCGCCGCCATCCGGCGGCGCCCCC
>JAKABB010000135.1 GCA_021802045.1 bacterium | reverse complement strand
CAACTGGGAGCGCATCCACGGCTACCTGGCCGCCCTCTTCCACAGCCAGGGCATCGACGACATCGTCGCCGAGGAGATGGCCTCCCCGCCCGGCATGGAGGAGGTCGCCAGCCTGATGTGGATCAAGCACCACGCCGAGCACAGCGACTACGAGGTGCTGATCGTGGACTGCGCCCCCACCGGGGAGACCCTGCAGCTGCTGGCCTTCCCCGACGTGGCCCGCTGGTACCTCACCAAGATCTTCCCCATCGAGCGCCGGGTGATGAAGGTGGCCCGGCCGATGGTGCAGCCGTTCCTCAGCATCCCGCTGCCCAGCGACGAGATCTTCACCTCGGTGCGGGACCTGCTGATCAGCCTGGACTCCATGCGCAAGGTCATCGGCGACCCCAAGATCTGCACGGTGCGGATCGTGCTCAACCTGGAGAAGATGGTGATCAAGGAGGCGCAGCGGGCCTTCGCCTACCTGAACCTCTACGAGTACGTCACCGACGCCATCTGTGTGAACCGGGTGCTGCCGAGCTCGGTCGCGGACCAGTACTTCGACGGGTGGCGCAAGGCCCAGCAGCGGTACGCGGTCCAGGTGCAGAACACCTTCAGCCCGGTGCCGATCTTCGAGGCCCCCCTCTTCGAGCAGGAGGTGGTGGGGCTGGAGCGGCTGCGGGAGCTGGCGACGGCACTCTACCGGGACCAGGACCCGTCCGCCATCCTGTACCGCGCCCGCCCCCAGCGGGTCCACAAGGACGGGGAGGCGTACGTGCTCTCCCTGGACCTGCCCTTCACCAGCAAGGAGGCGGTCAGCCTCTCCCAGCGGGACGACGAGCTCTACGTCACAGTCGGCCCCTACAAGCGCGAGCTGACCCTGCCCCGGGCCCTGCGCGGCCGGGTGACCAGCGGGGCGCACATCGAGGACGGCGTCCTCTCCATCCGCTTCACCCGGGTGCCGGCGTGAGCTCGCCCCGCCCGCCCCGCCCGCCCGCCCCGGAGCAGCTGCTGGCCGAACTGGTCCGGCCCCTGGTGGGCCCCGTGCTGCGCCTGGCCCAGGAGGCCGTGCCGGTCGAGGCCCAGCTCCACCTCCTGCGGGCCCAGCGGGAGCTGCTGCTGGCGCTGGCGGCCACCTGGGCCCACCACCACCCCGCCCCCGATCGCCGGCCCCGCGTCCGGGCCGCTCGCCGCCGCACGATCCCCGTGGACTGACGGGAGTGGGCGGCGGTGTGACCTTCTACGTGGTCCTCGTCGTCTTCGCCCTCCCGGGGATCATCGTCGGCTTCACCGTCCACGAGCTGTGCCACGCCCTGGTGGCGACCGGCTACGGCGACCCCCTGCCCCGCAGCCAGGGGCGGCTCAGCTTCAACCCCGCCAACCAGATCGACCCCGTGGGCCTGGTCATGCTGCTGGTGATCGGATTCGGCTTCGCCCGCCCGGTGCAGTACAACCCGCTCTACGTGCGCCGCGGCGGGCAGCGGGCCTGGCTCTCCTTCGCCGGGCCCCTCAGCAACCTGGTCATCGCCCTGGTCCTGGGCCTGGTCCTGCGGGTCCTGACCGCCCTCGACCCCAGCGTCAGCAGCTGCCTGCTCCCCAGCTTCGCGGCCCCGGCGGCCGGGGTCCTCTACTGGGTCCTGGTCGAGGGCTTCTTCATCAACGTCATCCTCTTCATCTTCAACCTGCTCCCCATCCCTCCCCTGGACGGCTTCGGGGTGGCCCAGGGCCTGTTCGGCTCCCGCTTCCCCGGCTTCTTCCAGGCGGTGGAGCGGCAGCGGAACACCATCTACCTCCTGGCCTTCCTGCTGATCTTCGTCCTGCCCCAGCTGACCGGCGGGGGCATCGCCCCCGTGTACCTGGCCATCGCCGCCGTCTACGACCACCTCTGGGCGGTGGCGGTGGGGACGCCCGCGGCCCCGACCTACTTCCCGTCCTACCAGTACCTGCTCCAGGCGGGCAACGGCCTGGTCGTCCTCCTCCACAACCCCTGCCTTCCGCCGTGACCGGGGGGGGCGAGCCGCCCGCGGCCCCGCTGGGGCCGGTCGGCCGCCGCGTCGCCGGCGCCCAGGCGGTGATCGTCGACCCCCAGGGGCGGGTGCTCCTCCAGTTCCGGCCCTGGCCGCTGGGCTGGGAGCCCCCCGGGGGGCACGTCGACCCGGGGGAGGGGCCGGCCGCCGCGGTGGTCCGGGAGACGGAGGAGGAGACCGGCTGCCGGATCGCCCTGGAGCGGTTGACCGGGGTCTACACCTTCAGCGGGTGGCGCCACAGCACCGACGCCGTCTTCCGGGCCCGCCTGACCGGCGGCGCCCCGCGGCGGAGCCGCGAGGCGTGGCGCATCGGCTGGTTCGACCCGGGCCGCCTGCCGGCGACCCTGTTCCCCTGGTACCGGGACCGCATCGGGGATGCGCTGGCCGCGGGCCCGGCGGTCGCCCGGCGGCGCCAGCCGGTCACCACCGGCGACATCCTGCGCCACGGGTGGGCCCTGGGCCGGGCCCTGGCGCCCGGGACCCCCCGGCGCGCCTGAGGTGCCCCAGGCCCTGGGCCTCGCGGCGGTCAGCCTGCTGCTGATGGTGGGGGCGGCCGAGCTCTTCACCAACGCGGTGGAGTGGGCCGGGGTGCGGGCCGGCCTGGGCAGCGGGGCCACGGCCAGCCTGCTGGCCGCCCTGGGCACGGCGATGCCGGAGAGCGTGGTGCCGGTGGTGGCGCTGATCGGGGGCCGGCCGGGGGCGGCGGCGATCGCCGTCGGCGCCATCATCGGCGCCCCCTTCCTCCTGGGGACGCTGGGCCTGGGCATCACCGGCCTGGCCGGCCTCCTGGTCGGCCGCCCCCGGCTGCGGGCCGTCCCCGCGGCCACCCGGCGCGACCTGCTGACCTTCCTGGGCAGCTTCGCGGTGGTGGTCGCGGCCACGGTCCTGCCGCGACCGGCCCGGATCGCGGTGGCGGTGGTGGTGGCCCTCCTCTTCACCCGCTACGTGCGCCAGACCCTGGGCGACCGCAGCGGGTCCGACCGCCTGCCGGAGCCGCTCCACCTCCTGCGCGCCTTCGCCGGCCGGCGCCGGCCGGGCTGGGCGCCGCTGGCGGCCCAGCTCCTGCTCGGGGTGGGAGGGTTGGTCCTGGCCGGCCAGCTGTTCGTGATCGTCATCCACACGGTGGGCTCGGGCCTGCGGCTGCCCACCCTGCTGCTGGCGCTGATCCTGGTCCCCATCGCCACCGAGCTCCCCGAGACCGTGGCCGGCGTGCTGTGGGTGCGCAGCGGCGACGACGCCCTGGCCCTCGGCAACGTGGTGGGCGCGATGGTCTTCCAGGCGACGGTGCCGGGGATCATCGGCCTGTGCTTCACCCCTTGGCAGCTGGGACCGCCGGCGCTCCTGGCCGCCGCCGCCGCCGCCGTCGGCGCCCTGGTGGCCCTGGCCGCCCTGCGCCCGGACGGCCTGCGGGCCGCCTGGTGCCTCGGGGCCGGGCTCGGGCTCTATGCGGCCTACGCCGGGTCGGTGGCGGTCCTGCACGTCTGACCGGTGCCGGGCGGGCCGGACCGGCGCCGGCGGCCTCCGTAGACTGAGCCGGCGGGGGAACTGGGCCATCGGAGGAGACGCATGGCTGAGGAGGCGGGAGGTGGCCGGCCCCGCCGGGCCGGCTGGGGGGTGGGGGCGCTGGCCGTGGCCGCGGCCGGGCTGCTGGGCGCCTGCGGCCCCCCGCCGCCGCCCCGGCCGCAGGCGCTGCTGCGAGCCACCGCGGCGGCGATGCGCCATGCCCCCGCGCACCTGGTCTCGGGCACGGCGCGGGCCGGGGGGACCACGGTGCGCTACGTCCTCACCGTCGCCCCCGGGGGCGACTTCGCCGGCAGCGTGACCGTGCAGACGCCCGGGCACCCCTCGGTCCAGAGCGCGGTCATCGCCACCGGCGGGCGGGTGTACGTGCGCTCGCCGGCCCAGCTGGGGCTGCTGGGCATCTCCCAGCTGCCGGGGCACCGCAGCCCGGCCACCACCTGGGTGGTCCAGGCCCCGGCGGTCGCCGCCCAGTACCGGGGCAACCTGGCCCCCTTCGACGGCGCCGGCCTCGGTCCCACCCTGTGGCACACGTTCTCCCGGGCCGGGCCGGTGCGGCTGCTTCGCGTCGACGGTGTCGCCGTCTACCAGCTGGAGGCGGGCCCCCCGTTCGACCAGGCGATCCTCGACGTCGCGGTGGGCACCGACCGGGTGGTGCGGCTGGTGGTGCGCAGCGACCAGCCGGTGACCCTGAGGTACGCCGACTACGGGGTCGCCGATCCCATCACCGCCCCGGCCCCGGCGCTGGTCTACGACCCCCCGGCCCCGCCCCCGGTCGGGTGAGGATGGCGGGCGCCCGTCGCCCGGTCGGGGCGCTCGTGTACGGTGGCGGGGTGATCGCCATGCCGCGCCGATGAAGGTCGGGGCCCACGTCTCGGTGGCCGGGGGGATCACCACCGCCTTCGACCGCGCGCTGGCCATCGGCGCCGAGGCCGTCCAGGTCCACCCCACGGCGCCCCAGACCTGGCGCCGGCTGCACCCGGACCAGGAGACGGTCGAGCGCTTCCGCCAGCGGATGGCGGAGACCGGCCTGGAGGCCTTCTTCTTCCACGCCGTCTACCTGATCAACCTGGCCACCGCCCGCGAGGACCTCCTGGCCCAGTCGGTGGGGTCCCTGCGCCACTACCTGGAGCTGGCGACCCAGCTGGGCGTGCGCGGAGTGGTCTTCCACGCCGGCTCCCACAAGGGGGCGGGGTTCGAGGCGGTCCTGCCCCAGGTGGCGCGGGCCATGGCCCAGGCCCTGGAGGGTGCCGGGCCCGACACCTGGCTGCTGATCGAGAACAGCGCCGGGGCCGGGGCCAACATCGCCCACAGCTTCGAGCAGATCGGGGCCATGATCGCCGCCGTCGATGACCCGCGGGTCCGGGTCTGCCTGGACACCGCCCACGCCTTCACCGCCGGCTACGACCTGCGCCTGCCGGCGGAGCTGGCCCGGGTGGGGGAGGCCTTCGCGGCCCACATCGGCTTCGATCGCCTGGCCGCGATCCACGCCAACGACTCCAAGGCCGACCTCGGCTCCAACCGGGACCGGCACGAGAACATCGGCGACGGCTTCCTCGGCCCCGAGAGCTTCCGCCAGCTGAGCCGGGAGCCGCACCTGCGCGCGGTGCCGTTCATCCTGGAGGTGCCCGGCCTGGAGCGGGGCGGCCCCGACCGGGCCAACGTGGAGCGGCTGCGAGCCCTCGCCGGCCTGCCGCCCCTCCCGCCGGTGGCGGCGTGAGCGGCCGCGCGGTGGCACCGGGGCTGGTGGCCGGGATCGACCTCGGCGGGACCTGGGCCCGCGCGGCCGTGGCCGGGCGCACCGGCGGCCTGCTCGGCGAGGACCGCCGCCGCACCGAGACCGCCGGCGGCCCCGAGCGGGTGGTGGCCGAACTGGCCGGGCTGGTGGAGTCGGTGCTCTCAGGCCAGGGGGTCGCGCCCTCGCGTCTCGAGGGCCTGGTGGTGGGGGTCCCGGGCCCGGTCGACCCCACCACCGGGATCGTCGACTCCCCCCCCAACCTGCCCGGCTGGGGACGGGTGGCGCTGGCGCGGCAGCTGCAGGAGCGGCTGGGCTGCCCCTGCCTGCTGGAGAACGATGCCAACGTCGCCGCCTGGGGCGAGTTCCGCCGCGGGGCGGGTCGGGGGGCGCGCAACTTCGTCTACGTCACCGTCAGCACCGGCATCGGGGCCGGGTTGGTGCTGGAGGGGCAGCTCTACCGCGGGGCCCAGGGCACGGCCGGCGAGTTCGGGCACATGGTGGTGGACCCCGACGGCCCCACCTGCGGCTCCGGCCATCGCGGCTGCCTGGAGGCGGTCGCCTCCGGGACCGCCATCGCCGCCGCCGCGGCCCGGGCCCTGGCGGCGGTGCCGGCCGGCGCCGGTCCCG
>JAKABB010000134.1 GCA_021802045.1 bacterium | reverse complement strand
CAAGACCTTCGTCGCCGCGGACATGGCCAACTGGCAGGCCAGCGCCCTCTGCAACGCGCTCGTCGGGGACATCAAGCCCGACGAGATCATGGCCGAGGCGCGGCAGCGGGCCCTGATCGACCTGCGCCGCGCCGGTACGGACATCGGCGTGGACGAGGAGACCTACGCGCCGCGCGCGTGAGGAGGGACGGGGCGGTGGAGCGGGGCCCGGCAACGGACACCGAGCGCGTGACCATCCGCTTCTCGGAAGACGACGTGGGGGCGCTGAGGCAGGAGGCGACGGCCACGCACGCGACCGTCTCCGAAGTCGTCCGGCTGGCGGTGCGGGCGCACCTGGGCCGGCAAGCCGCCCTGGGCCCTGGGCCCCAAGCCCCAGGGGATGCGGCGCCCGCAAGCAGGGACGGTCGGCCGCGAGGCGGCGGCGATCCCGTCCCCACTTGGGTTGCCGATAAGGATCGTGGCGCCAACCGACAAGTAGGACCACACGACGCCGGTCGTGGAGCGACAGTAGCGCACCGGGGGCCTCCGCCGCCGGGAAGGTCGCCCCAATGGGCACCCCAGGAGCCGTCTGGCATCGCCACCTACCGGACCCGTGGCGCCTCATGCGTGGCGGGAGGGGCCTCCGCCGCGGCCTCCACCACCAAACGTGACACCAGCACACGCCCCGCCTCGAACGCTGCACGCGCCAGTCGGTCCCGCACCGCCGCCTGCAGAGTGACCCTACTTGTCGGTTGGTGCCACGATCCTTACCGGCAACCCAAAACCCAACGCCGCACCGCCGCCTCGTCGGTCCGCGCGAACGCTCCATGGATCATAGTACGCATGCCCAGCGGTAGCACTCATCGAACTGGGTCAGGGGTGGAGTCGGCAGGGAGCCATCGCTGGCTCAGCGGGGTCGGGCAGCCGAAGCGCGCCAGCCCACCCTCCCTCCACCGGGCAGCGATGGCTTGACACCATCGTGGGACGTTCCACCTTGCCGCAGGCGGCCATCTAGGTCCGGCTGTCTGCCGGAACAGCGCTCTGCCCGGACTTCAAGAATGTGATGCGGAAAGAGGTGTCGCGGGTTGCACTCGAATATCGAACGTCGTGGGCGCAGAGTTCTGGGCGCGATCCTGGCAGGTGCGCTGGTCTGGGTGCTGGCCGATGGAGGCGCGTTGGCGGCCAGCCCGCAACCCGTGCCCCTGGGAACCGCTGCGACCTTCGCAGTGCTGGCCGGGTCCACCGCGACCAATACTGCAGATTCTACGCTCATCGGCAATCTCGGACTCGCACCTGGGACATCCGTGACTGGGTTCCCGCCCGGCACCGTGACCGGATCGGTCTACATCGCGGACGCCACCGCGACGCAAGCACAAATCGACATGAACAACGCGTATGGAAATGCGGCGGCCCGCACGGGCGGCACGCCCGTTGCCGGTGGGACCCTGGGCGGGCAGACCCTCGTGCCTGGCGTCTACAATTCGGCCAGCTCCCTGGCGGTGAACGGCAACCTGACGCTGGATGGGCAGGGCAACTCCAGCGCAGTGTTCATCTTTCAGGCAGGCTCGACGCTGACCACGGCTTCCGGCAGCACCATCACGCTTACCGATGGCGCCCAGGCCTGCAACGTCTTTTGGCAGGTCGGCAGTTCCGCCACCCTCGGGACGGGCTCCGTCCTGCAGGGAACCGTTCTGGCGCTCACCAGCATTACGGCTGACACCGGGGCGTCGGTGGACGGTGGACTCCTGGCCCATAATGGCGCCGTGACTCTGGACGGCAATCAGATTGACGCGTCGGGATGCACCTCCACTGGGGCCACCGGAGCGACTGGGGCCACCGGAGCGACTGGCGCCACTGGGACCACTGGGACCACTGGCTCGACTGGAGCAACTGGGACCACTGGGACCACTGGCTCGACTGGGGCAACTGGGACCACTGGCTCGACTGGGGCAACTGGGACCACTGGGGCAACTGGGGCAACTGGGGCCACCGGAGCGACTGGGGCCACCGGGGCCACCGGGGCCACCGGGGCCACCGGGTCCACCGGGGCCACCGGAGCGACTGGGGCAACTGGGGCCACCGGGGCCACCGGAGCGACTGGGGCAACTGGGGCCACCGGAGCGACTGGGGTGTGACTAGCGGGATTGATTGCCCCCACCGGTGGCAGAGGGCAACGCCTCCGTCGGCTACGGATGAGCGGGGGCAGTGTCAGTCGTCGCGTGGGGAGCGGAAGGGGCAGACAAGCGGAGAGGGGGGCCGCCGGCGGCCCCCCTCGGACTGGCATGGGGTGGGTGGGCAACTAGACGAAGAGGTTCAAGGCTAGCGGCAGTTCAACCGGAGCGGCGGTGTCGGGCGGATCGTCGTCGGAGTAGAGGCGGGTCCAGACGTTGCGGTGGCGGCCGGAGGCCGGGAGGTATTCTTGGCTGGCCAGGTCGACGACGGCGCGGACGAACTGGCCGAGGCTGGCGCGGTCCAGGAAGCGGAGTCGCACGTTGCCGGTGGTCAGGTGCAGATCGAGTTGGGCGAGGGTGCGGCGGGCGCCGCCGTGGTGGACGACGGTGGCCACTACGGAGTAGGGACGGTCGCTGCGGAGGGCGAGATCGGCCAAGATGAGTACCCCTTCACTCGTCGAGTTCGGTCACGGCCCGGCGGACGCTCGGCTCCTCCACCAGCGGGGTCTTGTTCAGGGCGGCATCGAGGAGGGCGTGGGTGGCCAGGTTGCCGAGGCGGCGGCAGAGGCCGTTGGACTGGGCGTGCAGCAGTTCAAGGGCCGCCTCGGTGAAGAGGGGCCGGTCGATGCCGGCCTGGCGCAGGCTGTGGACGACGAAGGCCGCCGTCTCGGCGGGCTGCAGCGGAGCGAGGTGGCAGCGGACGGTGACGCGCTGGGCGACGGATTCGAAGGTCTTGAAGCGGAGCATGGCACGCAACTCGGGCTGGCCGCACAGCACGAGAGTGAAGGGGCTGGCGGCGTCGCAGTCCTGCACGTTTTGCAGGTAGCGCAGTTCGCGGACCATGGGCTCGGTGAGTTCATGGCCCTCGTCGATGAGCAGGACCGGGTGTTTGCCCTGGGCGGTGGCGAGGTCGGCGAGCAGGGCCTGGAACTCCTCGCGGGCGCGGCCCGCGGTGCTGGGCGCCGGTAGACCGAAGTGGGTCAAGACACGGCCGTAGAGGGTGCGGGGCGTCAGATGGCTGTCCGCGACGTAGACGGTGGGGTGGCGGTTGGGGTCGAGCTCATGGAGGAACAACCGAAGGGCGGTGCTCTTGCCCGAGCCGACGTCGCCGGTGAGCAGGGCAAAGCCGGAGGCGGCCAGGGCGAAGTGGAGCCGGGCCAGGACCTCGCCGAGGCCAGACCAGCGGAAGAGGGACTCGGGCGCCGGGGCCTTGGGAAAGGGGAAGGCGCTGAGGCCGAAGGCAGCCAGGGGCTGCGGCAGTGTGGTGATCACCGTGGCGCGCCCCCTGCGGCGGGGGGGGCCTCCGGGTCGGGGGCCGGCGGCGGCGTGAAGCGCATCCGGCCGGCCTGCCGGAAGCGCGCCTCTTGGTCATGGCGCTCCAGGAGGTCGTGGAAGGCGGTGCGCTCCTGAGGCGGCGCGGGGGCAGCCGCCGGCTCGGGCGGACGCACGTGTCGGCTATGGGCGGGCAGCACGCCGAGGGGCGTGGCCCGGCCGTAGCTCTTGCCCTCGTGCTCGACGAGTACCCGGGAGAGGTCGTAGGGGTCGAAGCGGACGGTGACCTTGCGACGAGCCAGTTCGGGGGCGACCTCAAAATCGTGGCCCTCGATGGAAACCGTGCCGACGGCGGTCACGGTGCGGGTCTCGGGCCAGAGGAAGGCGTCGGCCAGGGTCTCCGGCTCCACCCAGACGATGGGGTGGTCGGGGTGGACGTGGGCGAGCCGGGCGTCCGGTGTCTCCTTGGTCGAGGAGTGGACGCGTGCGTTGTATTCGCTGTGGAGCCAAGCGGCGAAGAAGCGCTGGCCGTCCTCCAGGGTCAGCAGCCGCCCGGCGTCGATCAGGGCCTGGGCCTCGCGGCCCCACTGGCGCTGCGCCGTGAGGAAGAAGCGCTCCACCTTGCCGCGGCCGGCCGGGCGGTAGGGGCGGGTGTGCCGCGGCTGAATGCCCAGTTTGGCACAGGCGGTGGTCAGCATGTCGCTGCGATTGGCGCTGCCGTTGTCGCTATACAGGCGTTCAGGTCTGCCGCGGGCGATGATCGCGCGCTTGAGCAGGTCGGCCAGGGCGGGGCGATCCTCGGCGGGGTAGAGGCGGGCGACCACGTGCCGACTGTAGTCGTCCAGGGCCGCGACCAGATGGATCGTGCGCCGCCGGCCATGGGCGTCGGGCAGGTAGAGCACGGGGCTGGCGTCGAGCTGCCACATGGCGCCGGGGTAGGGGGACTCGCGGAGCTGGAAGGTCTGCTTGCTCCGCGTGACCTCCGCCCGGCTGACCCCCGCGCGGCCGAGGGCGTCGCCGAGGGTCGTGCGCTTGATCTGCCCCGGCTCGGCCAGACCCTCCAGTTCGAGAATGCGGATGATCTGCAGCACGGAGCGCTCCGGGTCCTCCTGGCGGAGGGCAACGGCCCGGGCGACGACCTGCTCGGGCAGGATGCGGCGCACGCCCCGGTCGGACCGCTCCTCCGGCAGCAGACCGGCGTAGCCCTGCGCCGTGTAGCGGGCGACCCAACGCGTGAGGGTCCGGGCGTGGATCCTGATGGTGCGGCCGTCGGACGTCTTCCAGAGCCGGGCGGAGAGGGAGCGCACCAGATGGGCGCGCTCCCCGGGGCCGAGCGGCCGGACCACCAGCGGGGCGATGACCTCAAAGCGGAACGTGGCGACGGCCTGACGGGCGGCGTCGCTGGGCAACGGACCACCCCTTTCCGGCTGCGGCGGCACCTCTTGCCAGCCCCGTCGCAGCCGCCGCCACCCTATCGCCCGTCCCCCTTCCGCCACCATTCGGCAGAGTTTGTGGGCCGTTCCCGGCCCGGCGCCCTCAGGTCCAGACAGGCAGCGTCGTCGGCACCGGCGGCCGGAACATCCGGGGCACGGCCAGGGCGGGTACGGGCCCCGTGCAGCCCACACCCTGCCGCAGCAGGTCCCCCATGGCGGCGCAGACCCGGAACATCGCGGCCAGCCGCCCGCGGCGGCCGTCCCCCTCCCGGACCTCGGTCGGCGCCGCGGGGTCGAGGCGCTGCCAGGCCGCCAGCAGGCCGATGAGGACCTCGGCGGCGCGCGTGGCGAGCCGACGCTCCCAGCGCTGCATGGTCCTCAGCGACCAGGGCCCGCGTCCGGCGAGCGTCGCCCAGCTCTGCTGGTCCACGGCGTGGGCGCGCACGGCGGCCTCGCGCTCCGCCGTGGGCACGGTGTCATAGGGCGTGACGAAGCAGGGGTAATGGGTAACGGTGCAGACCGGGCACCCCGGGTTCACGCAGCGCCCGCGCAACAGCCGCAGGCCCTCTAGCTTCGGCGGCTCGCCCTCGGCCAGATGCCGCGGGAAGCTGCCCCACCGCTCCAGGCACCCGCCGCAGGATGGGCAGGCCTCCAGGGAGATCGACCGGGCCAGGAACCGCTCCCGATACTCCCCGGGCGTCATCTGCTCGCCGAGCTGAACCCAGCAGCACTTCTGCGGCGCTGGTTGTCCCGCAGGGAAGCAGCGGCCGTTCACGACTGCGATCCGGCCCTCCGGCACCTCCGACGGCGGCCACCGTCGGGACTGCAGGTGGTCCGCCACTGCCCGCTTGCAGGCCGGACACATCGCGTCTACGCTCGGCATTGTTGCCGCTCCTTTCCCCTCTCGCGTTGCCCGTCACAGCGTGGCGAGAGGGGTTCTGGGAGTGGGAACCAACGGCGGGGCCTGGGGACGTTCGTCGCCCCCAGGCCTCTCTCATGCCGAGGCAGATTGCCTCCCGTCAACTCAGCCCGGATCCGGACCTATAATCCCGTCACCAACACTCTGAGCACCAAAGTAAC
>JAKABB010000026.1 GCA_021802045.1 bacterium | reverse complement strand
GAGGCGCTGGGGCAGGCCCGTCAGCCGCCCGACCCCGAGGAGGGCCGCCGCCACCCGCAGGCACGAGGGGTGCGGGAAGACGGCGAAGATGGCGGACCGGGTCAGCCGGTCCGCCAGCGGGCGCTGGAACCGGCGCTCCACCTGCTGGCGGGTGCGCTCCAGGAGCTGGTCGTAGGCGACGCCCGACGGGCAGGCCCCAACGCAGGCCAGGCAGCCCAGGCAGGCGTCCCAGTGACTGACCGTCTCCGCGGTCAGGGGCCGCTCCTGGCGCAGGGCCAGGTCCATCAGCAGGATCCGCCCCCGCGGCGAGTCCATCTCCTCGCCCCACAGGACGTAGGTGGGGCACGCCGGCAGGCAGAAGCCGCAGTGGACGCAGTCGGCGATCTGCGCCGCCGCCGGCGGGTGGTGCTCGTCGAAGGCCTGGGCGGTCGCGGCCGGCCGCGGGCGGCCGCGACCGGCGGGAGGGCCCGAGACGGGCACGAAGTCCCCACCGGCTGGGGCCGCGGAGCGCGCGGGCGGCCTCACCCGGCCCACCCCAGCCGCCCCGGGCTCAGCGTGCCCCCGAGGTCCAGGGCCCCCTTCACCGCCCCCATCAGCTCGCGGGCCACCGGGTCCGGCGGGGTGGTCCGCAGGTCGGAGGCGGCGGCGGGCCGGCGGCGCAGGTCCAGGTGGCCCCCGAGCCCCTCCACCGCCAGGCGCACCCGCTCGAGGGCGGCGGGGTCCGGGGCCAGGCGGATCTCGCCCACCCCCAGCCCGCCCCGCAGGGCGAGATCCACCGGGCCGCCCCGCTGGTGCTCGCGCTCGACGGCCTCCAGCAGCGGGGCGATCGCCGCCAGCGGGACCCCCACCCCGGCCACCAGCCCCTCGCCGCGCCAGGGGCGGCCCCGGCCGCGATCGGCCCAGCCCGCCGCCTCGGCGCCGTCGACCACCCGGGCCGCCGGGTGCAGGCCGGCGGCGATCTCCGCTTGGCGCTCGGCGCCGGCGGTCGAGCTGTCGACGCGCAGGATCGCGACCCGGTCCGGCCACAGCACCTCCAGGAGGCTGGGGACGACCGGCGCCCGCCGCACGGCGGCAAGGAACCCGACCAGCTCCCGGGGCTCGCCCCCCTCCACCACCACCGTCCGCGACACCGGCGGCACCGGGTGCAGCCGCAGGGCCACCTCGACGATGACCGCCAGGGTTCCCAGCGATCCCACCAGCAGCTTGTCGAGGTCGTACCCGGCCACGTTCTTGGCCACCTTGCCGCCGGTGCGCGCCACCGTGCCGTCGGCGAGGACGAACTGGGCCCCGATCAGCAGGTCTCGCATGGTGCCGTACCGCTGGCGCAGGGGGCCGCTGGCCCGCGTCGCCACCAGGCCGCCCAGGGTGGCGTCCTCCCCCTGGGGCGGGTCCAGCATCAGCCGCTGGTGGAAGCCGGGGGCGGCGCCGACCGTGGCCTGGAGCGCCCCCAGCCGCATGCCGGCCCCGGCGACACAGACGAGGTCGGCGGGCGCGTGCTCGACCAGGGCGTCGAGACCGGTGGTGTCCAGGACGACATCGCAGCGGTGAGGGCGCCCGCCCCAGAGGAGCGTCGTGCCGCCGCCGCGGGGGACGACCGCCCACCCGCGCTCGGTCGCGGCCCGCAGGACGGCGGCCACCTCCAGGGCTGTCCCCGGCCGCACCACCAGGGACGGACGGAGGTCCCCGATGGCGTCCGCGGCGCCCGCGGCCCGGACCGCCCCCGGCCCCACCAGCTCGGCGAGCGGACCGGCCTCCGGCGGGCGGGTGCTCACAGCCGCTCCGCCACGCCGGCGGTCTCCAGCAGGTGGGGCCGATAGATCCCCGGGCGCTCGCCGCACAGCCGGGGGGTGGGGAGCACCTTGCCCGGATTGCACAGCTCTAGGGGGTCAAAGGCCCGGCGCGCCCGCAGCATGACCGCCTGGTCGCTGACGGAGAACAGCTTGGGCATCTGGCAGGCCTTGTCCCGGCCGACGCCGTGCTCCCCGGTCAGCGATCCCCCCACTGCCAGGCAGAGGTCGAGGATGCGCTCCGCCAGCGAGCGCGCGCGCTCGGTGTCCCCCGGCCGCCGGCGGTCGTAGAGGATCAGGGGGTGGAGGTTGCCGTCGCCGGCGTGGAAGACGTTGGCCACCCGCAGGCCGAACTCCCCCTCCAGGTCCCGGATGCCCGCCAGCACCTGGGGCAGCTGCGAGCGCGGGATGACCCCGTCCTGGACGTAGTAGTCCGGGCTCACCCGGCCCATCGCCGAGAACGCCCCCTTGCGCCCGCGCCAGAGCCGAGCCCGCTCCGCCTCGTCGTGGGCCACCCGGACCTCGGTGGCCCCGTTGGCCTGGCAGAGCGCCCGCACCTCCTCGAACAGGGACGAGCACTCGGGCGCCGGGCCGTCCAGCTCCACCAGCAGGGCCGCGCCGCAGTCGGGGTAGCCGGCGTGCATCGTCGACTCCACCGCCTCGATGGTGGTCCGGTCCATCATCTCCATGGCCGCCGGGACGATGCCCGCAGCGATCACGGCGGCCACGGCGGCGCCGGCGGAATCGACGGAGGGGAACGCGCCCAGCAGGGTCTGGACCCGCTCGGGCTGGCGGACGATGCGCAGGGTGACCTCGGTCACGATGCCCACCGTGCCCTCGCTGCCGACGACGAAGCCCAGGAGGTCGTAGCCGGGACCGTCGGGCACCGCCCCCCCCAGGCGGGCCACCCGGCCGTCGGGCGTCACCAGGGTGGCGCCCAGGACATGGTGGGTGGTGAAGCCGTACTTGAGGCAGTGGGCCCCGCCGGAGTTCTCGGCGACGTTGCCACCGATGGTGCAGACCGACTGGCTGGAGGGGTCCGGGGCGTAGAAGTAGCCGGCGGCGTCCACGGCCCGGCTGACCGCCAGGTTGGCCACCCCCGCCTGGACCCGCACCCGCTCGTTCTCCAGGTCGACCTCCAGGATCGCGCGCATCCGGCTGAGCCCGATGACGATCCCGTCGGGGGTCGGCAGCGCGCCACCCGAGAGGCCGGTCCCGGCCCCGCGCGGGACAAACGGCAGCCGGTGCTGGTGGCAGAGCCGGACCACCGCCACCACCTCCGCGGTGGTGGCGGGCAGCACCACCGCCAGCGGCAGCGCCCGCCACCCGGTCAGCCCGTCGCACTCGTAGGTGCGGCGCGCGTCCATCCCGGTGAGGACCCACTTCGGGCCCACGACTTGGCGCAGGGCCTCCAGGACCCCCGGGGCAAGCGGCGGCGGCTGGTCCATCACCGGGCATCGTAGGCGGCCCGCCGGGGGAGCGTGCCGGCCGCCGGGTGGGGGGACGCGGACCGGGCCCCGCCGCCCGCGGCAGCCGGGCCCGGTGGCCGGCCGCCCCCGATCAGGGAGAGGCCGGCCCGCGTGGGGGGTGAAGTGGGGGAACGGGCGGTACGCTCAGACTGCCAGCGACTGCGCCGGGCCGCGCACCGCGCCCGCAGCGTCCTCGGCTCCGGCCTCCTCCAGGGTCTTGCCGCTGGGCTCGGGAAGCACCAGGGTGAGGAGCGCCCCGGCCGCCGCCACGCCTCCGGCGATGGTGAGGACGCCCCCGAGGCCGAGCGAGCCCTCGATGAGCGGGAAGGTGAGGACCCCGATGAAGGCCCCCACCTTGGCCATCCCGGCCGAGAGCCCGTGGCCGGTGGTCCGGGCCGACACCGGATAGAGCTCGGCGGCCAGCAGGAAGGTGGTGGTGTTGGGGCCGAACTCGGTGAAGAAGTAGCTGACCGCGTACAGCAGGAGGAAGGGGACGACGGCCGTGACCAGCCCCGGGACCAGGCCGATGAGCAGGAAGGCGAGGCTCATCATGCCGAACCCGATCATCTGCAGCCGCCGGTGCCCGATCCGGTCCACATTGAGGAAGGAGAGGAGGTAGCCCGGCCCGGCGCAGAGCACGAAGATGACCAGGGTGATGGCGGTGACGCCGATCAAGCTGGCGTTGGGCGCCACGGTCTTGAGGATGAGGGGGGTGGAGATGGTGTTGCCGTAGTAGGCATAGTCGAGCAGGAACCAGGTCCCGGCCGTGCCCAGGAGCATCAGCAGGTACCGGGGGGTGGTGATGAACTCGCGCAGGGAGAGCCGCCGCCTGCTCTCGTCGCGCTGGCCGGCGACCCGGACGACCTGGCCCGAGTAGGCGGTGATCGCCGCGGCGGCCTGGGCGGCCTCACCCCGGACCCTGGCCGTGAAGCGAGGTGACTCCGGCATCGTCCGCCGCAGGTAGATCACCCCCAGGGCGGGGATGGCCCCGAGGCCGAGCATGAGCCGCCACGCGAGGTCGTGGGGCACGCCCAAGCCCAGGATGATGAGGGCCACCAGCGGGCCGGCGATGAGGCCCAGGCCCTGCATGGAGAAGACCATCGTCACCAGCCGGCCGCGATCCTTGCGATTGGCGTACTCGCTCATCAGGACGGCGCTGACCGGGTAGTCCCCCCCGATGCCGACGCCGAGGACGAACCGCCAGGCGATCAGCCAGATGAGGTTGGGCGAGAAGGCGGTGGCGATGGCGGCGACCGCCATGATGGCGGCCTCCAGCCCGTAGACCTTCTTGCGGCCCAGGACGTCGGCGATCCGCCCGAAGACGGTGGCCCCCACGAAGGCGGCGATGAGCGACGTGCTGCCGATCAGCCCGATGAGCAGCGGCGAAGGGTTGTACTCGACCTTGATGAGCGCCAGCGCGACACCGATGATGAAGAGGTCGTAGGCGTCGGTGAAGAAGCCCATGCCTGCCGTGACCACCGCCCGGAAGTGAAACCGGCTGAGGGGCGCCTCGTTCAGCGCCTCCACCACCGTTCGCTCGTACGCGGCTTGGCTCATGTCTGGCCAGTCCTCCGTGGTCGATTCCCGTCTGCCGCTCATCTTTCCAAGCGGGCGGTTAGGGAGGGGTTAAGGGCCAACGACCGCGGGGGTCGGAGGGGTCGTGGCTGGGACGCTTCCTATCGGCCCTCTCGCCGGCACCGCCGCCCACCGGGCCCCCGAGCCCCCGCGGCTCGTCTTCCGGCGCCTCCTCCACCGCGCTGCCGCCCTCCGGTCTGCAGACCGCGGGACCCGGGCCACCGGTCTCCGGCGCCTGGGCGCCGCGCCGCGGCCGGCCCGCCGCCCAGGCAGCCAGGGCGCGGGCGGCCGGAACCTGTGCCGTAGGCTCCTGGTCCCGTTCACCCGATACGTCGGAGGCCACAGACATGCTGAGGGAGTTCAGGACCTTCCTGCTGCGCGGCAATCTGGTCGACTTGGCGGTCGCCGTCGTGGTGGGGGTGGCGTTCCAGGCGGTCGTCACGGCGCTGGTGGCTGACCTCGTCACCCCGATCATCGCCGCCGTCATCGGACGGCCCAGCTTCTCCAGTCTGGTCTTCACCATCCACCACGCCACCTTTCGCTACGGGCTCTTCGTCAACGCCCTGCTCTCATTCGCCGTCGTCGCGGCGGTGGTCTTCTTTCTGGTGGTCAGCCCGGTCAACGCCCTGATGAGCCGCGCGCGGCGCCGCCCGCCGGACGACCCCACGACCCAGCGCTGCCCCGAGTGCCTCGGCACCATCCCCGTGGGGGCGCGACGCCGCGCGTTCTGCACGGCCGTGCTGGTGGTCGCACCCGCGTGAGCACCGGCGAGCCCATCTACTGGTCAGGGAGACCATCGCGGGCATGGGCGGCGGCATCGGAGGACGGTCCGCACTGGGACATCCAGCCTGCTGGCGCGACCCAAGGACGCGCCGGACCCCGCGGCGATCAGGCCGGCAGCACCGCGGGCGGACAGCCAAGGCCGGTCGATTCCCCAGGGTCAATGGCCGTCGGCGGCCCCTCGCGCCGCAGGCCGATGACCAGCATCAGCGCGAAGAACGGGACTTGGGCCAGAAGGTTCGCCTCGCTGCGCCAGGCGAACCAGAAAGCGGCAACAGGCACGAGAACCGAGACTGCACGCCACCGGGTCGAGAGCGCACCCCACGCCGCCCCGCCCACCATGGCGACGGCCGCCGTGCCATTGAGCAACCGCTCTGACAGATGCGGCAGGTAGCCGGCCTGTCTGAGGACCACCAAGCCGAGGCCGAGTGCAAACTCCGGGGAGAACATCAAGCCTAGAGAGGCGGTTGCTGCTCCTCGGTAGATGAGCAGGAGAGGAACAACCGCCAGCAGCGTCGCAGCCGTTCCCGCCGCAAGGCGCTGGCGGAGCCGTCCCTGACCCCAAGCCAGAATCACGTAGCCGGGAACGAGGAACCACGCCAACTGGTTGCTGCCGACGGCCAAGACCATGCAGACTGCGGACCGCCGTGGGTGACGGATCCAGATCATGGCAAGGCCCGCCAGCAGATAGGCGTACACCTCAGCGCCACCGATCATGACGTAATTGACCACCGACCCGGCCCCGAACTGCAGCAGCATGATCAGCACGCCCGCAGGCCAATAGGGGCCAGCCTCTCGCCCGATGACGATCAAGAAGAGGAGCAGCGCCCCAACCGTCCACAGGACGCGCCACCGCTGGGCCGTCCAGGCGACAGGCAATATCCAGACCGGCGCGAGCGGTGGGTATTCCGCGTGGGCCAGGAAGGCCCTAGCGGCCGAGCTCCCCCGCACCGCCTGACGCGCCGCTCCCAGGATCTGGGCCCTGGTTGGGTAGCGGCGCAGATGGACGAACGGACCCCGAGCCAGCGGGGTCGAGAGCATGGGCGAAAGCCCGAGACGGTGCAGGCACGCGAGTTCTGGGGTTTGGTAGGGGTTCTGGCCCCGCAGCATGTCCTGCGCCGCACACACAGTCACCGCCGTCGTGTCGTTGGTGATCGGAGTTGGGCCAGCGACCGCCTCGCCCACCTGGATCGCAGTGCCGGCCGCCACGACGGCCAGAAGCACCGGCGCCGCGCCCAGCAGCCGGGCAGGGTTCACCCGGGAGAGGGCCGGCCACAGCGTGGCCCGGCAGGCGGCGATGCACAGCAGCGCCGCCGCCCAGAAGCCGGCGAACAGCAGCCCGATCACCACAGGTGTCGAGCGGAAGGAAAGGATCCGGAGCAGCCCGGAGGTCACCACGTCCCAGGCAAGGGTCCCCACCAAGATGAGGGCCAGCCGGTCGGCGATGGGGCTCCGTGCCCCCCGCCACCCCAGGCAACGCTGGACAAGCCGTGCCCGGACAGGGTCGCTGTAACCACGCACTGGACCTGGGCCGGTGGTCATGGCTGGGAGAACCCTCTCCGCCACCAGCTCGGCCCGGCCACCGGGGCGTCCGCCGAGCCCCTACGTCCCCGGGGGGAAGGCGTACGAGCGGAACGGGACGACCGGCTGGCCCACGTCGATCTGGATCCGGGTGTGCTCGAGCAGCCGGATCGCGCCCGGGTTGCCGGAGTACGGCCGCCCGTTGAGGTAGACCGTGACCGAGCCGGTGGCGGTGGCCACCCGGTGCCGGGTGAGCGGCTCGTGCCAGATGGCGAAGAACTGGCCCAGGGTGAAGGTCTTGTTGACCGGGGTCTCGATGTGGATGAGCCCGTCGGCGGTGTGGGTGTGCAGCCAGTAGAGGCACCGCCCCCCGGGGACGTCGATGCTGCGGCTGTTGGGGCTGCTGATCCCCACCGGCCCCGGGATGCCGATGCCGGCCGGGACGATCACCGGCTTGCCGGCGGCGAAGATGGCCAGGTGGGCGTGGTGGTGGTAGGCCAGGGTCGGCGGGTTGTCGCACTTGATCCCCGCCACCGTCTGCCCGGTCGGCCGGCCCACCACGTGGGTCAGGTAGGGGCTGGGAGGGGCGGCGGGGATGCCGTAGTCCAGGTAGAGGATGACCACCAGGACCAGCACCACCAGCCCCACCACCGACAGCACCGTGCCCGAGGGACGCCACCGGGGCGGGGCCGGGGGGCGGCGGCCCGGGCGGGACCCCGGCTGCGCCCGCCCGCCGGAATCCGGCCGGGCGCCGCCACCGGGCCGGCCGCCGCGGGCACCGCTGCCGTACCGCTGGGACCCGCGTCGCTTGCTCATCCACCTCCACCCGGGCCCGGCCCGCCGGCGTCCACCGTCCGCGCGGCCCACATGGTACCGGTCGGCGGCCGCGGCTCAGGCGGCCCGGCCGCCTGGCGGGGGGCGCAGGACCAGCGCGGGCCCGGCGCTGGCGGCGACGCGCCAGCCCCAGGCCTGCAGGAGCCCGGCTTCGGGGGCGGCCCGGGGGAGCACCGCCAGTCGGACCCCGGCCCGGCGCAGGAGACGGCCGGTGGAGGGGCCCAGGACCGCGAAGACGCCGCACCGGTCGAGCGCCGCCCCGGCCAGGGGGACCGGGTCCCCCAGGCAGAGCAGGTGGCCGCCGTCGGGGAAGCGGCTGGCCAGGTAGCTGCCGTAGTCGGCGCTGGTCAGCCAGGCCCCGGCCACCGGGTGCCGCCCGAGCCAGGTGGCGGCCGCGACCGGGAGGGCGCGGGCCACCGCCCGGGCGGGGCCGCCGGCCCGCTCCACCCGCCAGCCCGCCCCCACGAGGAGGAGGGCCGCCGCCAGCACCGGGACGGCGGCCCAGCGCCGGAGCGAGGGCCCTCCCGGCCCGGCACGCCAGGCGTCCGGCAGGGACCGGACGGCCAGGGAGAGGTGGCGGGGGGCCTGGACCGCGACCAGCACCATCAGCAGGGGGACGTAGCGCGAGAACAGGAGGGCCAGCACCACCGCGCCCACGGCGGGCCAGGCGTCCACCGCCCGGGCCCGTCGCCCCACCAGGGCGTAGGAGGCCAGCAGCCCCACCGCGGCCACCTCCGTGACCCGCCGGGCCAGGGGGTGGAAGTCCGGACTGCCCCAGCCGCCCAGAGCGGCGGGCTCGCCGAACTGGCCGAAGCTGAGCGGGATCCCCTCCACCCAGAGGACGCCGTGGGGGCCGATCGCCGGAGCGATCAGGGCCGTCAACGCCAGCCACCAGGGCAGGGGAGCGCCGCCAGCGGGGGCCCGGCGGCGGCTGAGCAGCACCTCGAGGGCCACGGTGAGCACGCCGAGGACCACGTCCCCCTGGGTGTTGGCCCACAGGACCAGCACCACCGGGACCCCGGCCAGGGCCCAGCGGCGCCCGGCGCGCGCCTGGGCCAGGAGGCCCAGCAGGGCCGCGAACCAGATCGGGAGCCAGATGGTGTCGCGCCCGCCGAGAAACCCGGCCATCCCGGCCAGCCCCAGGGCCCCCGCCCCCACCAGGGCCCAGGGGTGGACCCGGACCGGCGCCGCCCGCGCCACGGCCGCCCAGCTGAGGACGGCGCCCAGCAGCAGGCCGGCCCCGGCCCCGACCAGGGCCAGCCCACCCGCCCCGCCCGCGCGGGCGACGGCCGCCAGCAGCCAGTCCCAGAGCCAGCCGCGCAGGTCGAAGGGGGCGGGACGGCCGGCCACGAAGGGGGCGTGGGCCAGCGACAGCCCTCGCCGCAGCACCTCCCCGTCGGCCACGTGCCACCAGACGGTGCCGGCCACCGGTGCCTGCCAGGCCACGGCCCCGGCCCCCAGGGTCAGGGTGGCCGCGGCCGCCAGCAGCCACGCCCGATCCCCGCCCAGGGCGGCGACCCGGGCCACGGTCGCCGCCCGGGCCGGCCGGCGGACCGCCGTCCGGTCCGGGGTCACCGGCGCGGTGGTGGGTGCCCGGTGGAGGTCGGGGCCGGCCGGCCCGGCGCCGGGCCGGGAGAGGGGTCGGCCCGCGGGGCGGCCGCCAGCTGCCGTCGCAGCCGCCAGAGGTCGCCCAGCATCTGGGCGCTGTCACGCACGGAGTTGACCCGGGTCCCGGCCGCGTTCTCCCAGCGCACCGGAACCTCTGCCACCCGCAGGCCGGCCTGGCGGGCGCGCACCAGCACCTCGGCGTCGAAGCCGAACCGCTGGCACTGGAGTTGGGCGAAGCAGCGCTCCGCCGCCGCCGCCGTGAACAGCTTGAAGCCGCACTGGCTGTCGTGGACCCCCGGCAGGACCAGCCACTGCATCAGCCGGTTGTAGGTCTTGCCCATCAGCTCCCGGTGCGGGGCCTGATGCACGGCGACATCCGACCCCGGCAGGGCCCGGGAGGCGATGGCGATGTCGGCCCCGCTCCGGCAGGCCTCCTCCAGGCTGGCCAGCTCCGTGATGGGCGTGGAGAGGTCGGCGTCGGTGAAGAGGCGCCAGCGGCCGGCCCCGGCCAGCATGCCGGCCCGCACCGCGGCGCCCTTTCCGCGGTTCTCGGGCAGCCGCAGCAGGCGCAGCATCGGCCACTCCCGGGTCCTTGCCTCGACCAGGGCCGGCCCCTCATCGCGGCTGCCGTCGTCCACCACCAGCACCTCGTAGGGATCGCCCCGGGCGTCGAGGTAGGGGCGGATGGCCCCCAGCGTCGCCGGCAGGCGCCGCGCCTCGTCGAAGGCCGGGATGACCACGGTGAGCGCGAGCGGCCCCGTCATCGCGCCCGGTCCCGCCAGACCTGCCAGAAGAACACCGACCCCCGAGCCATGCGGGGCAGCCGCCACGGCTGGCGCAGCAGCCGGTAGGCCCACTCCAGGCCGCGGCGCCGCAGCCACTGGGGGGCGCGGGGGACCCGCCCCCCGAGGTAGTCCAGGCTCCCACCCACCCCGATGCCGACGCCGGCCCCGCTGGCCACCAGGTGCCGGGCCAGCCAGCGCTCCTGCCAGGGGACCCCGAAGGCCACCGCCAGGAGGTCGGTGCGGGCGGCCCGGACCGCCTCCACCAGGGCGGGCGCGTCGCCCGGATCGGGGGAGCCCGCCGCGGTGCCCGCGACCTGCAGGCCGGGGTGGGCCCGCTCCAGGGCCGCGGCGGCCGCCGCGGCCACTCCCGGCCCACTGCCGAGTAGGAACAGCCTCCAGCCGGCGGGCACCGCCTGGGCGGCGAGCTCCTGGAGGAGGTCCACCCCAGGGATGCGCTCGGGGAGCGGCCGTCCCAGAAGGCGGCTGGCCCAGGCGATCCCCGCCCCGTCGGGGATGACCAGGCCCGCCCGCCCGATGATGGCCTCCAGGTCGGGGAGCCGGCGGGCGGCCATCACCATCTCCGGGTTGAGGGTGACGACCTGGAGGGGCGCGCCGCCCGCGCGCCGCGCGGCGATGGCCTCGGCGCAGCGGGCCAGGGCCTCCGCCCGGGGCAGGGGATGCACCGGGACCCCCAGCACGGGCTGGGGCGACCCGGGTGGGGTGTCCGGACCGGGCGCGGTGAGAGCGGGAGCGGCGCCGGTCGACACCATGGACCGGAGTATAGGGAGCGGGGAACGGCCCTCCCGACCCTCCACCGGATCGTGACCGGACCGTCCCCGCGGCGCCACGGCCGCGGGCCTCAGCCGCGCTGGCCGCGCCGGTGCAGCTCGGCCGCCTGCAGCCGCATGGTGGCCCGCTCCAGGGCCAGCGTCTGCTGCGCCCGCTGGTCATCCGTGAGGTCCCCCTGGGCCAGCCGCTCCTCAGCGGCCCGCCGCGCCTGCTCGGCCTGGGCGATGTCGATGGCCTCGGCCGGCTCGCCCCCGGTGGCGAGGACGGTGACCCGGTCCGGCAGGACCTCCAGGAAGCCCCCGTCGATGAACAGGAACCGCTCCTGCCGCTGGGACCGCAGCATCAGCGGCCCCGGCTTGAGGGTGGTGATCAGGGGGGCGTGCCGGGGCAGGATCCCCAGCTCCCCCTCCGCCCCGCGGGCCACGATGAAGTCGCAGGGACCGTCGAAGAGGGTGCCCTCCAGGACCACCACGCGGGCCGGGACCGTCATCCCCGTCGCCTCTAGGCGTCGGCGGAGCTGGCGGCGGCCAGCCGCCGGCCCTGCTCCACGGCCTCGTCGATGGTGCCGACCATGTAGAAGGCCTGCTCGGGGAGGTCATCGTGCCGCCCCTCCAGGATCTCCTTGAACCCCCGGATCGTCTCCTGGCGCGGCACGTACTTGCCGGGCTGGCCGGTGAACTGCTCGGCCACGAACATCGGCTGGCTGAGGAAGCGCTCGACCTTGCGGGCCCGGGCCACCGCCAGCTTGTCGTCCTCGGCCAGCTCCTCCATGCCCAGGATGGCGATGATGTCCTGCAGCTCCTTGTAGCGCTGCAGCACCCGCTGGACGCCGAGGGCCACCTGGTGGTGCTCCGGCCCCACGATCCTGGGGTCGAGGATGCGGCTGAAGGAGTCGAGGGGGTCCACGGCCGGGTAGATGCCCAGCTCGGAGATGCGGCGGCTGAGGGACACCGTGGCCCCGAGGTGGGCGAAGGTGGTCTGGATGGCGGGGTCGGTGAGGTCGTCGGCCGGGACGTAGACCGCCTGCACCGAGGTGATCGACCCGCGCTTGGTGGAGGTGATCCGCTCCTGCAGGGCGCCCATCTCGGTGGCCAGGGCGGGCTGGTAGCCGACGGCCGACGGCATCCGGCCCAGCAGGGCCGACACCTCGCTGCCGGCCAGCATGTAGCGGAAGACGTTGTCGATGAAGAGCAGGACGTCGGCGCCCTCGGCGTCGCGGAAGTGCTCGGCCATGGTGAGGCCCGTGAGGGCGATCCGGGCCCGCGCCCCGGGGGGCTCGTTCATCTGCCCGAAGACCAGCGCCGTCTGCTCGATGACGCCGGACTCCTGCATCTCCAAGTAGAGCTGGTTGCCCTCGCGGCTGCGCTCGCCCACCCCGGCGAAGACGGAGTAGCCGCTGTGCTCCTTGGCGATGTTGCGGATGAGCTCCATCACGATGACCGTCTTGCCCACGCCGGCCCCGCCGAAGAGCCCGATCTTGGACCCCTTGGCGAAGGTGCAGATGAGGTCGATGACCTTGATCCCGGTCTCCAGGATCTCGGTGGTCACCTCCTGGTCGGCGACCGAGGGGGCGCTGCGATGGATGGGCAGGCGCTCGGGGTCGACGGGGGCCGGCTTGCCGTCGATGGGCTCGCCCACGACGTCGAACATCCGGCCCAGGGTGGGCTTGCCGACGGGGACGGTGATGGCGGCGCCGGTGGCCCGCACCGGGTCGCCCCGGCGCAGCCCGTCGGTGGACTGCATGGCGATGCAGCGGGCCACGTCGTTGCCCAGGTGCTGCTGGACCTCCAGGGTCAGCCGCTGGCCGTCCCGCTCGGCGTGGAGGGCCTCGTAGATGTCGGGCAGGCGGCCGGGCTCGAAGGCGACGTCGACGACGGCCCCGATCACCTGCAGGATCTGGCCCTCGGCGGTGGCTCCGGGCGTCTTGGTTGCGGTCATGCGCTCTCTCCTCAGCTTCGCCCGGCCTTGAGAGCCTCGGCGCCGCCCACGATCTCCATCAGCTCCCGGGTGATGCTGGCCTGGCGCACCTTGTTGGCGGTCAGGGTCAGCTCCCGGATCAGGTCATTGGCGTTGTTGGTGGCGGCCCGCATGGCCACCATCTTGGCCGCCTGCTCGCTGGCCTGGTTCTCCAGCACCGCCCGGTAGACCTCGGTCTCCACCCAGCGCGGCAGCAGCCGGTCCAGCACCGACTGGGCGTCGGGTTCGTAGATGTAGTCCCCGCTGGGGCCGGGCCCCGACGCCTCCGGCGGCACCATCGGCAGCAGGGGCACCACCTGCGGCACCTGCCGCAGGATGTTGCGGTAGTGGGCGTAGGCCAGGGTGACCGACGACGCCCGGCCGTCGAGGAAGGCCCCCATGGCGCGGGCGGCGGCCGGCTGGACGGCGGCGAAGGTGGGGCGGTCGGGCAGCCCGGTGATGGCGTCGAGGACGGGCAGGCCGAAGCGGCCGGCGAACTCCCGCCCCTTGCGCCCGACGGCGATCACCGCGTAGCGGGACCCGTAGCGCTCCCGCATGTGCTGGTGGGCGGCCCGGATGACGTTGACGTTGAGGGCCCCGCAGAGCCCACGGTCGGTGGTGACCAGGAGCAGGACCGGGTCGCCCCGCTCGGGGGCGGTCAGGAAGGGGTGCCGGTACTCCTTGACCCGGGCGCTGACGGTGGCCAGCACGGCCCGCATCCCGTCGGCGTACGGTCGGGCCTCCTGGACCCGGGCCTGGGCCCGGCGCATCTTGGCGGCCGCCACCATCTGCATCGCCCGCGTGATCTGCTGGGTGTCGCGGACGCTCCGAATCCGCCGCCGGATGTCGCGAAGAGTCGCCAACGGGGTTCGGCCTAGCCCTGGGCGCCGCCGGGCGCGGACGCCGGCTGGACCCCGCCGGCATCGAAGCCCTCGTTGAAGGCCGCGATGGCGGCCCGCAGCCCCTGCTCCAGCTCCTCGTCGAGCGCCTGGCGCTCCTCCAGCTTGTGCACCAGCTCCGAGCGCTCGTGGTTGACCCAGCGTCGGAACTGGGCCTCCCACTCGCCGACGCGCTCCGGCTCGACCCCGTCGAGCAGGCCGTTGACCCCGGCGAAGAGGACCATCACCTGGTCCGCCAACGGCACCGGCTGGTACTGATCCTGCTTTAGGAGCTCCACCAGCCGGCGCCCGCGCGCCAGCTGGTCCCGGGTCGCCTTGTCAAGGTCGCTGGAGAACTGGGAGAAGGCGGCCAGGTTGCGGTACTGGGCCAGGTCCAGCCGGAGGCGGCCCGAGACCTGGCGGATGGCCTTGGTCTGGGCCGCGCCCCCGACCCGGCTCACGGAGAGGCCCACCGACACCGCGGGGCGGACCCCGCCGTAGAAGAGGTCGCCCTCCAGGTAGATCTGGCCGTCGGTGATGGAGATGACGTTGGTGGGGATGTAGGCCGAGACGTCGTTGGCCTGGGTCTCGATGATCGGCAGCGCTGTCAGCGAGCCCCCGCCCAGCTCCTCGTTGAGGCGGGCGGCCCGCTCCAGGAGCCGGGAGTGCAGGTAGAAGACGTCGCCGGGGTACGCCTCCCGCCCGGGCGGGCGGCGCAGCGCCAGGGAGATCTCGCGATAGGCCCAGGCGTGCTTGGAGAGGTCGTCGTAGACGATGAGGGCGTCCTCGCCGCGGTCCATGAACCACTCGGCCATGGTGCAGCCGGCGTAGGGGGCCAGGTACTGCAGCGCCGCCGGGTCGGAGGCGGTGGCGCCGACGATGATGGTGTACTCCAGGGCGCCCTGCTCCTCCAGCATCGCCGCCACCCGGGCCACCGAGGCCGCGTTCTGACCGATCGCGACGTAGACGCAGATGAGGTTCTTGCCCTTCTGGTTGACGATGGTGTCGAGGGCGATCGCCGTCTTTCCGATCTGGCGGTCGCCGATGATCAGCTCGCGCTGCCCGCGGCCGATCGGGATCATGCTGTCGATGGCCTTGATCCCGGTCTGCACCGGGGTCCCCACCGGCTGGCGGGCGATGACGCCGGGCGCCTGGCGCTCGACCGGCCGGCGCTCCTGGCTGCCGATCTCGCCGCGGCCGTCGATCGGCTGCCCCAGGGCGTTGACCACCCGGCCCACCAGTTCCCGGCCGACCGGGACCTCGACGATGCGCCCGGTGGTGCGGACCTCGTCGCCCTCCTTCAGGACCTCGTAGGGGCCCATGACGATGGCCCGGACCAGGTCCTCCTCCAGGTTGAGGGCCATGCCGTAGACCTGGTGGGGGAACTCCAGGAGCTCCCCGGCCATGACCCCGCTCAACCCGTAGATCTGGGCGATGCCGTCGGCCAGGGCGGTGATGACGCCGGCGTCGGCGGCCACCACCGGCGCGTCGAAGTCCGCGATCCGCTTCTTGATGATCTGGCTGATCTCAGCCGCACTGATGCCCATCAGGTCCTCATCCGGTGATCGGTTGGGTGATCAAGGTCTGGCGCAGCTGGCTCAACCGGGTTGCCAGGCTGCCGTCGAAGATGCGGTCCCCGATCCGCAGGATCATGCCCCCGATGATCCGGGGGTCGACGCTGACGTCGAACAGGACCTGGCGGCCGAGCCGGCGCGAGACCGTCGCCGCCAGCCGGTCGAGCTCGGGGGCCGGGAGCGCGATGGCGGTGGTCAGGCGGGCGCGGACCCGACCCTCGGCGGCGTCCACCCGCTGCGCGTAGGCGGCGGCCACCGCGGGCAGCAGCGCCTGCCGGTGGCTGCTGACCAGGACCAGGGCCAGGTTTCGCCCCAGGACGTCGATGGCGGGGTCGGATCCCAGCACCTGCGTCGTCAGCTCCACCTTCTGACCGGTGGTGAGGCTGGGGTCGTGGAGCGCGGCCACCAGGTCGGGATCGCCCAGGACACTCAGGAGGCGCGCCAACCGGCCCTGCCACGGCTCGTAGCCGCCCTCCTGGCGCGCCAGGTCGACGAGCGCCGAGGCGTAGTGCCGGGCGCTGCTGGGGATCCGCGGCGGCTCAGGCACGCAACTCCACCTCCTGCAGCGCCTCTTCCGCCATCCGGGCGTGGCTGGCCGGGTCGAGCTCGCGCTGCAGGACCCGGGCGGCGGCGGCCACCGTGAGGTCGACCACCTGGCGACGGATCTCGTCCAGCATCTGCTGCCGCTCCAGGGCCAGGTCGTGGCGGGCCCGCTCCAGCATGGCCTCCTGGTCGGCCCGACCCTTGGTGCGCAGCTCCTCCCGCACCTCGTCGCCCAGCCGCTGCGCCTGGGCCAGCAGGGCCTGGGCCTGGCGGCGCGCGTCCTGCACCTCCTGGTGCATGTCGGCCCGGGCCCGCTCCACCTCCTGGCGGGCCCGTTCGGCCTCCTGGAGGGCTTGGGCGATCCGCTGCTGGCGACTGGTGATGGCCTGGTCGATGTGTGGGTAGACGTACCGACGCAGCAGCAGCAGCAGGGCCACGAAGACCGCCAACTCGATGACGAAGGTGAAGTTGGGCAGCAGGATGTTGCCGGTGGCAGCCAGGGTCATCGCGGTGGTGCTTAGTGGGCCTGGCCGATGAAGAAGAACATCAGCGCCAGGTTGATGAAGTAGACGGCCTCGGCGATACCCACGGTCAGGAAGGTCCAGGTCAGCAGGCGCCCCTGCGCCTCCGGCTGGCGGGCGATGCCGGCGATCAGCTGGGCGCCGGCAAGGCCGTCGCCGATGGCGGCGCCGATGGCCCCGACGCCGGTGCCGATCATGGCGCCGGCGAAGATGATGGCGTGGGCGGTGTCAAGCACGAAAGGGTCCTCCAACGGGTGGGAAGGGCGGGCGGGTGGGATCAGGCGCGGGCCAGGTCGGTCGCGGGGTGCTCCTCCTCCTCCTCCTCGGCGGTGGCCATGCTGAGGTAGATGATGGTCAGGAGCGAGAAGATGAACGCTTGGATGACGTCCACGAAGAGCCCCTCGAACAGCTTCCACACGCCGTTCAGGGTCCAGAAGATGTAGATCGGGAGCAGGCCGATGATCTGCAGCATGATGGCGGCGGCGAACATGTTGCCGAAGAGCCGCAGGGAGAGGGAGACCGGGTACGAGACCTGGGTGATGATGTTGATCGGCGTCAGCAGGATGTAGGCCACCTTGGGCAGTCCGGCGGGGTGCAGGTAGTTGATCTTGAGGTAGCGCTTCCAGCCCCGCTGCCGGATCGAGGTGACATGGACCAGGACGATGACCAGCGCCGCCAGGGCGAAGGTGAGGTTGGTGTCCGCGGTGGGCGAGGTCAGCAGGCCCCCGGTCGGGATCAGTTCCAGCCAGTTGCAGACCAGGATGAAGAAGAAGAGGGTCGTCACCAGCGGCACCACCCAGCGGGCGAAGGGGCCGATCATCTCGGCCACGTAGTCGTCGATCGTGCTCCAGACCATCTCGATGGCGGTCTGGAGCTTGCCCGGCACCCCCTCGGTGACCCGCGCCCGCAGCCAGAAGCCCACCCCCAGGACCACGGCGACCGCCACCAGGGTGCTGATCACGGTGTCGAGGTTGATGGTCAGCCCGAACGGGCGCACCACCACGTGCTGGCCCACCTGGATGGTGGCCAGGATCGGGAGACCGCTCATCGAGGCGCCATCTTGGTGCCGAAGCGGACGACCGCCCCGACCTGGATCAGGTGCGCCACCAGCAACCCGGCCAGAGCCCAGATCCCGACCGGGCCCAGGACCTCGATGAGGGCCACCACAGCCACCGTCACCACCAGCAACCGGGGCAGGCTCGACCCGATGAACACCGCCGGGGCCCGGCGCAGCGCGCCCGCCGCCAGCAGGAGGTTGGCCACCCCGAGGAGGCCGCCGACGAGTGCCAGGGTCGCCGCCACCGGCCCCCCGGCGATCAGGGCGACCCCGGCGACCACCAGGCTCGCGGCCGCGGCCAGCCGCCACAGGCCCCGGAGGGACCGGGCGAGGTCGTCAGCGCCTGACATGGTCACGCCTCATCGAAACGAGCGAAGCCCCCGGAACAGACCGAGCGCGCCCGCTCCAAGGCCGAGGAGCAGCCCGGTCAGAGTTAGCCATGGACTGGTATGCAACTGCCGGTCTAGGAGAATCCCGCCGACGGTGCCACCAGCGACCGTAAACGAGAACATCCCCAACAGCCCGGCTGCGGCCGCCGCCGTCGGCGCCGGACGGTGTGGAGATCCACCCCCTGGGGACACGGCGCCCCGGAGTGTAGCAGGCCCTCCTCCCTCCCCGGGGGCGTCGGTCCGCGGCCGGACGGGACGGCGCCTAGACTGCGGCCGTGGTCATCGGGATCGACGCCAGCCGGGCCTTCGTGCCGGAGCCCACCGGCATCCACCGGTACGCCACCGAGGTGTGCCGGGGGCTGATGGCCACCCCTCCCGCCGACCTCCGGCTGTACTGGCCGGGAGCGCGGCCCCCGGCGGGGGCGCCCCCGGTCCTGGCCGGGAGCACCTGGCGCTGCCTGCCACTGCCGCGCGGCTGGACCGCGATCCGGCTCCGCCTGGAGCTCGCCCGGCGACCACCCAGCCTGCTCTTCGTCCCGGCCTACCGCCTGCCGCCGGGACGGGTGCCGCCCAGCGTCGTCACCATCCACGGCGTCGAGCACCGCCTGACCCCGGAGAGCTACACCCCCGGTGAGCGCCGCCGGCTGGAGCGCTTCGTGCGCGACACGCTGGCTCGGGCCCGGGCCGTGGTCACCCCCTCCGAGACCACCAAGGCGGACCTGGTCCACCTCTACGGGGCCGACCCCGGGCGGGTCCACGTCATCGTCCACGGGGCGGACCGGGCGGCCACCCCACCGCCCCCTCCGGAGGCCGCCCGCCTCCGGGGCCGGTGGCTCGGCACCGACCCCGGCCCCTACCTCCTGACCGTCGGGGGGCACTCCACCCGCAAGAACCTCCCCTTCCTCATCGCCGCCGTGGCCGCCGCCCGGGCGGCCGGATGCCCGGCGGCCCTGGTCTGTACCGGTGTGCCGGAGGCCCAGCGGGCCCTCCTGCGGACCGCGGCCCAGGCGGCGGGGATCGGGGACGCCTGCCACCTCCTCCCCTACCTGCCCCCGGCCGACCTGGAGGCCTTCTACGCCGGCGCCCTGGGCGTCGCCGTGGCGTCCCGCTACGAGGGCTTCGGCCTGCCAGCCCTGGACGCCATGGCCCGAGGGGTGCCCGTGGTCGGGTCCGGAGTCGGCGGCGTCCAGGAATTGGCCGCCGGGGCCGCCCTGCTGCCTCCCCCGGACGACCTCGACGCCTGGCGAACAGCCCTCTGCCGCCTGGCCGCCGAGCCGGACCTCCGCCAGCACCTCGCCGCCCTGGGCCGCCGACGCGCGGCCCCCTACACCTGGGAGGCGAGCGTCGCGGCCCACGCCGCCCTGCTGGGCCGCGAGCTGGCGCGGACCGCCGGGCAGGCGACGCGTGACCGGGGCCAGCCCCCAGCCCGCGCGGCGGAGCGCCCGCGGCGGGAGCGGTGAGCCCGGGGTGGGCATCGTCGCCCGCCGGTTGCCCGCCCTCAGCGCCCACCCTTCGGCGCCCGCGGCCGTGCGCGGCAGCGACGATCCGGGCTCCAGCCCGGGTCGTCCGCAGACGGAGCGGCCACCCGAAGGACGCCCCACCCGAACTCTTCGGCCAGGCGCACGCGCTGCCCACGAGCGGCACGGCCCGGCGACAGGTGGCCGCGGTGGTCGTCACGGCCGCTCGGGTGGCGGCGCCGGCGGCGCCGTTGGTTGGCGCGCCAGGGGCCTCGGCACGGCCCCGAATCCCGGCCGCAGGCGCCAGGGGGAGCGGCTCCACGCGAAGCTCACCAGCGCCAAGACCGCCACGCTGCTCAACGACCGCGGCCCGATCGGGTTGCTGCCCTCGACCAGCAGGAAGAACTCCGGGAGGATGACCAGGGCGGCCAGCACCAGGATCGCCTCGGGGCGTCGGATCTCGCGGCCGTCGGTCCCGAGCGCCAGAACGAGCAGCGGGATCAGCACCAGCATGTCGTTGGTGTGACTGTAGGGGGAGACCAGGACCCAGACCCCAAACGGCAGCAAGACGGTCCAGGCGAGCCGTGTCTCGCGCGAGAGCAGGGCGCGGGCGGGGCTGCGCCCTGCCTGCCGGAGCAGCCACCCGGCAACCCCCAGGCCAAGGCCCACCACGGCCAGGGTCACGGGATCCGACAGGCCGGGTCGCAGGTTCCAGCTGGCGGGAGCGAACCGCACCAGCCCCGGCAGTCCTGCCAAATCGGGCTGGATTGTCGCCACCGAGGAGGCGAAGTGCGGCACCAACCGCACCCAGGCGGGCAGCAACTGGAAGGACACCACCGCCGGAATCCCCAGCAAGAGCACCGCGCAGGCCAGACCGCCCCACGCGAAGGGGCTACCGCGACGCTCGCTCCGGAGCGCGATGAACAGAACGACCGGCAGGCACCACAGCACCTGGGGCTTGAGGAGCGCAGCCGCCACGGCGCACGCCCCGGACACCACGGGCCGGTTGCGCATGGCGCTCAGCAGCGCGACGGTTTCCAGCCCGAGGGCGAAGGCGTCGATCTGGCCGGTCAGCAGGCACCGCCACAACACGCTGGAGAGGGCCACGCCAACGAGCAAGGGCCATCTTCGAGTCCAGCCGAATCCCTGTGCCAGCACCCGGGTCCAGACCAGCACCAGTGCCCCGCTGACCGTGATCCAGCAGAGCAGGGCCGTAGGGTACGGCAGGTAGGTGAGGGGCAGCACGGCGAACGCCACCCATGGCAGGTAGGGAAACACTTGGTTCAGGGCGGGGCCGCTCGCAATCTGATAGGGCAGGCCACCATGGCGAACGTCCGTGGCCGCCGCGTAGAAGACGGCGAACGCCCCGCCGCCCCCGTGCAGCAGCAAGCCCAACAGCAGGATGGTGCTGCTCACGCTCACACCGACCAGGACGGAGAACACCACGCGGGCCCACAGGGCTAGTGGTCGGGGCTCCCCCACCCCGTCGCCCGCCAACTCACAGGGATTCACCGATGGATGGTCGCACGGCGCCGACATGCGGACAATGCGTCGGGGTCCCCACAGGGCTCGCGCCCGCTGCGGCCCGGCGAGTCCGGATGTCACCGTCGACGGTACTCGGCACTCTCGCCACTCTCCCGTCCGCTGCCCCGGAGCGGTCGGAGCTGACGGGAGGGGCGGGGTGGGCCAGTGAGCGGAGCCCGGCCCGGGACGATAACGACCGGTAGCCCCTGGCGCCCGGATCGACCCGGCCGCCGGGGGTCACCTCCCCCCGGTCTGGGAGATTCAGACGGGGCGCCTGCCGCCCATCTACCGGATGTAGAGGAGCTGGCGGCCCGGTACCTCAAGCCGCTCCAGGGCCCGCCCGGTGCCCAGAGCGACGCAGCGATCGGGCGCCGACGGGACCGTCACCGCCAGCTGCAGCCGGGCGCCGAGGGCAGGACCGAGGCCGCGCAGCCGGGCCGCCCCCCCCGTCATGGTGACCCCCCGCTCCCGCACCGCAGCCCGCAGCCCGGGCGGAGTGCCCCGCAGCACCCGCTCCACCACCTGCGCCAGCCGCTCGACGAGCGCCTCCCCCACCGGCGCCAGGTCCTCCGAGCGCACCGTGACCGTGCGGGCCCGTTCGCTCCCCGGCTCCGACCCGGATACCGCCAGCGCCGACGCCCCCCGGGTGCCCGGGGCCAGCGCAACCTCGCACTTCAGCTGCTCTGCGACCTCGTCCGCGATCCGCACCCGGTGCAGGGCCAGGACCCGCTCCGCCACCTGTCGGTCGAGGTCGCGGCCGCAGATGGGGCACGCCTCGTGGGCGATGGTACCGTCCCGGGAGAGGACGGCGACATCGCTGACCCCCGCGCCGAGATGGACGACCAGGCTCCCGCGGCTCGACTGGGTGGGCAGCCCGGCTCCGATCCCGGCGGCCAGCGGCGCGTCGATGAGGTGGACGGTGCGGGCTCCGGCGGCGGTCACCGCCGCCAGCACCCGGCGCCGGTCGCCACTACGCAGGCCACTGGGGATGCTGACCATGACGTCGGGGCGAAAGAGGCGCTGGTGGCCGCTGACCCGGGTCACGTAGTGCTGCAGCAGCAGGTCGAGGGCCTGCGCCTCCACCACCCGGGCCCCGGCCAGGGGCCAGCTGAGGCGAACGCCCGCCGGATGGCGCACCTGCAGGCGCACGGCCTCCCGGCCCACGGCCTCGGGCAGCCGCCGGTCGCCATCGGTCATGGCCACCACCGTGGGCTCCTCAAGGACGATCCCCTCGGCCCGGGTCACGACCCGGGTGGTCGCGGTGCCGATGTCGATCCCGATCCGCCGCGCCAGCATCCCCGGTGCCCCTGAACCCAGCGCTACTCGCCGGGACCGCCCGCGTCCAGCACCAGCGGCTCCTCGGAGCCCACATCGCTGGTCCCAGGCACCCGCTCCATACGAGCCCCGCACCCACGAAGCTTGCCGACGAGGTCGGCGTACCCACGGTCCAGATGGAGCACTCCGGCGCACTCGGTGAGCCCGGTGGCACAGAGCCCGGCGATGACCAGGGCCGCCCCCGACCGGATGTCGGGGATGCGCAGCCGCGTGCCCCGGAGCTGGCTGGGACCGGTGACGAAGGCGCTCCGGCCCTCGACCCGCACCTGGGCCCCGAGGCGGTTCAGCTCGGCCACGTGGCGGAAGCGGTTCTCGAACACCGCCTCGGACACGATGCAGGTCCCGTCGGCCTGGGTCATCAGCGCCACGTACGGCGCCTGGAGGTCGGTGGGGAAGCCGGGGTGGGGCCAGGTGGTCGTGTCGACGGCACGCAGGCGACCCGGCCGGCGGATCCGGATGGCACGGGCTCCCTCGTCCACCAGGCACCCGGCCTGGCGGAGCTTGTGGATGGGGTGGCGCAGGTCATCGCAGACCACGTCCTCCAGCACCACGTCGCCCCCGGTGGCGGCGGCGGCGAAGGCGAAGGTCCCCGCCTCCAGGTAGTCCGGGCACACCGTGTGCCGGGAGCCGTGCAACGCGGTGACGCCCTCGATGACGATCTCCTCGGTTCCGACCCCGGTGATCCGGGCCCCCATCCCCCGCAGGCACTGGGCGACGTCGCAGACGTGCGGCTCACGCGCCGCGTTGGTGAGCACGGTGATGCCCTCGGCCAGGACGGCGGCCATGATGAGGTTCTCGGTCCCGGTCACGGTGGGCATGTCCAGCCGGACATGCGCCCCCCGCAGGCGCCCGGCGACCTGGACCCGGAAGCCGGCCGCATCCTCGACCACCGTCGCCCCCAGGGCTCGCAGGCCCTCGATGTGCTGCTCCACCCGGCGCATGCCAATGTCGTCCCCCCCGGGCCGAGGCAGGTGGGCCTCCCCCAGCCGAGCGGTGAGGGCCCCGAGAAGCAGGAAGGAGGCGCGCATCCGCGCCGCGATGTCGTCAGGGGGCCGGGCGGAGCGCAGGTCCTTGGCGTGCACGGACATGGTGCCGTCCCGGCGCTCGACCTCGACCCCGAGGTGGCGCAGGAGGGTGGTCATGGTGCCGACATCCTCGATGTCGGGGACGTTCTCCAGGATCACCGGCTCGGTGGTCAGCAGGGCGGCGACCATGGCCGGCAGGGCCGCGTTCTTGCTGCCGCTGACCCGCATGGTCCCGGCCAGCGGGACGCCGCCCTCGATCCGGAGCCACTCGGTGGTCATCGCCCGGCCCTGCGCGATCGGTCCGGGAGCTCTGACGCCCGGCTCGGTGCGGCGACCGGCCCGGGCACGGGCACGGCCCCGTCGGCCGGGCCCCGCCGCCGGACCCGCCAGCCCAGCAGCCCCAGGGAGACCGCCAGCAGCACCATGGCCGTGGCCAGGATCGTGCGGTGCCCGAAGATCGCCAGCCCGATGCAGCCGAGGATGGCGGTCACCAGGTAGAAGGCGACCGCGGTCTCGCGCACGCTGAGGCCCCGCGCCAGCAGCCGGTGGTGGAGGTGGCGGGTGTCAGCCTCGGCGAAGCTGCGGCCCGCCCGCTGGCGGCGAACGATCGCGAAGGCGGTGTCGGTGATGGGCAGTCCCAGTGCCGCCACCGGCACCACCAGGGCCAGGCCGGCCGTGACCTTGGCCACACCCACGATGGTGATGATCCCCACCATCAGCCCCAGGAAGTGGCTGCCGGAGTCGCCCATGAAGATCTTGGCCGGGGCGAAGTTGAACAGGAGGAAGCCGAGGCAGGCACCGACCAGGGCGGCGCAGAGGAGGATGACCCCGCTCTGGTTCATGTCGATGCTGAGCCGGTCCACCGCCGCCACCAGCAGAATGCCGGCGACGATCGCGACCACCCCCGCCGCCAGCCCGTCGACCCCATCCAGGAGGTTGATGGAGTTCTGCATCCCCATCAGCCAGATCACGGTGAGCGGGATGGCCAGCCACCCGAGTCGCACCACCCCGCCCGGGAGATGGACGGTCGTGATCAGCACCCCAAAGCCGGCAGCCACCACCAGCGAGCAACCCAGCTGCAGCACCAGCTTGGTCCAGTAGGGCAGGTCGAGGCGGTCGTCCAGGGCCAGCAGCGCGGTGACGGCAACCCCGATCCCCACGATCGGTCCCCAGTTCGGGATCCCCCGGCCGAAGATGGCGACGGCCGCCGAGAAGCCCAAGCACAGGGAGAGCCCCCCCAGGCGTCCGGTCGGGCGGTCGTGGATGCGCCGGCTGCCGGGGATGGCCACCGCACCCACGCGGAAGCTGAGCCAGCGCACCAGGGGCACGGAGCCCGCGGCGAGGAGGGCCGCCACGAGGAGCGGCAGGAGGGCGGGCAGCCAGGGATTGGCCGGAGTGGGCATGAGATGCATGGCAGCGGGAGGCGGCCCGTCCGGCCGACCGAATCCTAGTCGGCCCCGCCAGCGTACCCGAGACGCCAGGGAGGGGCGGCCCGTACGGCGCCCGGGATCTCAGGCGTAGGGGAGCGGGTGCGCTTCACAAAGGGCGTGGGCTCGCCGCTGGGCTGCCGCCGCCACCCCGGTATCGCCGAGGTCGCCGATCACGTTCGACACCAGATCCGCGATCTCGGTCATCTCCGCCGGGCCCATCCCGCGGCTGGTGACGGCGGGGGTCCCCAGCCGGATGCCACTGGGGTTGAACTTGCTGGCCTGGTCGAAGGGGATGGCATTGCGGTTGACCGTGACCCCGATCGCATCCAGTGCCTCCTGGACGGCCCGGCCGGTGAGCCCCAGGGGCCGCAGGTCGACGAGCATCAGGTGGTTGTCGGTGCCCCCGCTCACCAGCCGGAGCCCCCGGTCCCGCAGGCCCTGGGCCAGCGCCTGGGCATTGGCCACCACCCGCTGGGCGTAGCCGGCCATCTCCGGCTGCCCCCAGGCGCGCAGCGCCACCGCCTTGCCGGCGATGGCGTGCATCAGGGGGCCGCCCTGGTGGCCCGGGAAGACCGCCTTGTCGATGGCCGCGGCGTGCTCCTGGCGGCAGAGGATCATGCCCCCCCAGGGGCCGCGCAGCGTCTTATGGGTGGTGAGGGTGACGACGTCGGCGTGCGGCACCGGGCTGGGGTGCGCGCCGCCAGCCACCAGGCCCGCGAAGTGCGCCATGTCGACGATGAGGCGCGCCCCCGCCTCGTCGGCGATCGCCCGCAGGTGGGCGAAGTCGTAGGTCCGGGGATAGGCGCTGGCCCCGACCATGAGCACCACCGGTCGCTCCGCCATGGCCTTCTCGTGGATCTCGTCGTAATCGAGGAGCTCGGTGTCGCGGCGCACCCCGTAGGTCACAGCCCGGTACACCTGCCCGCTGAAGCTGACCGACGCGCCGTGGCTGAGGTGCCCGCCATGGCTGAGGTCCATGCCCAGGATCGTGTCGCCGGGGCGGCAGAAGGCGGCGTAGGCGGCCATGTTGGCGGTGCTGCCGCAGTGCGGCTGGACATTGGCGTGCTCGGCCCCGAAGAGGGCGGTGGCCCGTTCCTGACAGAGCCGCTCGACGCGGTCCATCTGCTCGCAGCCGCCGTAGTAGCGCCGGCCCGGGGTGCCTTCGGCGTACTTGTTGGTCATCCACGACCCGACCGCCTCCAGGACGGCCGGGCTGGCAATGTTCTCGGAGGGGATCAGCTCCAGGGTCTGGCGCTGCCGCTGGAGCTCCGCCTCCAGGATCTCGGCAACCTCCGGGTCCGCGGCGGTGAGCGCCGCCAGCCGCCGGGTGGCCACCGCCATGGACACTCCCTCCCGCCCGGGACGGATCACTCCGTCTCCAGGCCTAGCTCGTGTGCGCTGAGGGCCCCGACCCGGATCAGCACGGGTGGATCGCGCGTGCAGTCGAGTATAGAGGAGGGCCGGGAGGGCGACCGGGACCGGCCCGCAACGCCACCGGGCCCCGGTCGCGGCCGGTCCTCGAGGGCCCCCGCGATCTCCGGGAGGGCGACCAGAGCGGCCGCGCCGTCGGCGGCCGGGGGAGCCCCATGGCGATTGGCGCTGGTGGTCGCGCAGGGTCCGGCGGCCGCCAGCAGCCGCCGGGCCACCGGAGCGGCCGGGATCCGCACGCCAATGCTGTCGACCCGCCCCAGCCCGGCCCCCAGGGGGCCCGCGGGGAGGATCAGAGTGAGCGGCCCGGGCCAGTGACGCCGGGCCAGGGCCCGGCCGGCCGCGGTCCACCGGACGTAGCCGCGCAGCGCCGCCGGACCGGCCGCCATGAGGATCGCCGGCTGGTCGAGGGGTCGCCCCTTGACGGCGGCGAGCCGTGCCGCCGGGTCGGCGGTGCCCGCCGCGACCGCCAGTCCATAGACGGTGTCGGTGGGGAAGGCGATGACCGCCCCCTGCCGCAGCGCCTGGGCGGCCGCCGCGATCCCCGCCGGCGTCGCCGACCAGCGTGGCCGCCCGTCGACCCCGATCGATGCCACGGGCCTCACCGGGGCAGCCCCGCACCCGCCAGGTCCACCTCCAGCACCCGCTCCCGCCCGGACAGGTCGCGGTAGCGAGCCACGGCCGCTGCCGGCCACGCGGCGGCGCACAGAGCCTGGAGGCCATCCGCCCGGCGCGGGTCGATCTCGAAGAGGACGCTCGCGTCCGGCGCCAGCAGCGGCGGGAGCCCCGCCAGGATGGCGCGGTAGGGGTCGAGCCCGTCGACCCCGGCGTCGAGCGCCACGACGGGCTCGAAGTTCCGGACGCCCGCGTCGAGCGCCGCCAGCTCCGCGGTCGTGACGTACGGCGGATTGGACACGACTGCGCGATAGGGCCCGCGTCCGCGGAGGGGGGCGGTCCAGTCCCCGAGCAGGCCGATCACACGGTCGGCGACCCCGTGTCGCTCGGCGTTGGCCGCAGCGACCCGGAGAGCCTCCTGCGACTGGTCGACCGCGTCGACGCGGAGACCTGGTCGCTCCAGCGCCAGGGAGACGGCGATGCAGCCACTCCCGGTCCCAAGGTCGGCCACCGGACCAGGGCCCTGCCGGTCCAGGGCAGCCAGCGTCCGGTCCACCAGCAACTCGGTCTCCGGGCGCGGGATGAGCACCGCCGGGCTGACCGTGAAGGCGTGGCCGTGGAACTCGCGCTCCGCCGTGAGGTAGGCCACCGGGCACCCACGCCCCCGCTTCCGCAGCAGCGGTCGAAGGGACGCCAGCTCGGGCTCCTCCAATGGGCGGTCGAACTGCAGGTACAGGTCGAGCCGGCGCAGATGCAGGGCGTGAGCCACCAGCACCTCCGCATCGAGGCGAGCGCTCGGGCTCCCGCAGCGCTGCAGGTAGGCCGTGCTCTCGCGCACGATGTAGAGGAGGGAGTGCGGCATCGTCGCAGATCGTACGGGCCGCCGCCGGGTGGCTGCCCCGGCGGGCACCCGTGCCCATCTCCTGGTGTCCATCCACGGCCCCCGAGAAGGGCGCCCCATCGACCCGGGGTTCGACCATTCCGGGGTCGAGCAGGTGGGGCAGGGCGGCGGAGTTGGAGAAGATTTCCGTCGCCTTGGCCCGTCGGCCCATTTTCAGCGTTCAGGTGCGGGGGGGGGTGATGGCCCCAGAGATGCCTGAAACCGGGCGCAGCAAGGGCATTGCGGGCATGCTGACGCCGGGTTGGAGGTCCGCGATGGGTGTGCGGGAGCACGCGGTAAGGTGGCGGCGCGGATCTGGCTGAGGGCGGTGAGGGACAGCCGCCGCCAGGGCCAGCGCTCGGGCAGATGCGCGGTCTCGTGGCGGGCGGAGCGGGTGCGCCGCCCGGGCACGGAGAACAGACAGAGGCGCAGTCGCTGGGTGGTGGTACGGGTGGGCAGGTGCCCCGGCCGCCCGGTACCCACCACCGAGCCGGCCAGGTTGGGGGCGAGGGCTGAGAAGGCCAGCCAGGCCGCGCGGCCTCTGACCTCAATCGGTGATTAAGGTCGCTGCCGGATGCGGTTGGCGGATGGGTCCGCATCGAAAAAAGTGCCTTCGGGTCTGGGATAATTGAGGGGCACCACCCACCCCAACGTCCCAGTCCGGAGGCACCTTTCTGATGCAGCATACACTCTCCCGGCCCCGGGTCCGCATCCGGGCGGACGACCCGTCCCTGACGGCCTTCGGCGGCCTCCTGCTCAGCGGGGAGCTGGTCCAGCGGCTCGGGCTCCTCCGCCGCCTCGATGGGGCCATCGACGCGGTGCGCGCCTTCAAGCAGCGCCGCCGCGGGTGCAGCGCCGGGGAGCTGCTGCTGGCGCTGGCGGAGATGATCCTGACGGGCGGCCAGCTGCTGCGTCGGCTGACGCGGCGCCAGTGTGCGGCCGCCATCGCGGCCCTGGCGCAGGCCGGCAATGCGTTCGACGCGGACCACGGGCTGGACCCCGGACAACCGATCAGCCTGGACCTGGATGCCACAGCCACGGAGGTCTTTGGAGCCCAGAAGGAGGGCGCGGCGTTCACCTACGAGGGCCAGCGCAGCTGCCTCACCCAGGTCTGCACCTGGTCGGAGCGGGGGCGCGTGCTGGCCGCCGAGTTGCTGCGCGGCCGGGCGGCGCCCACGCGCACTGCCGTGGCGCTGGTGCGACAGGCGTTGGCCACGCTGCCGGCGGGACACGGGCCGGTGAGCCTGCGGGCGGACAGCGCCGACTACGTCCTGGACCTGCTCCACTGCTGTCGGCGGCGGGGGGTGCGCTTCG
>JAKABB010000025.1 GCA_021802045.1 bacterium | reverse complement strand
CGGCGGGCGCCCTGCGCCGCGCCCCCGCCCGATGCCGCGCCCGGCGGCGGCGGGCCGGGGGCGTGGCCGCCTGGTTCGTGGCACCCGGCGCCCCCGGTCAGCTGACCTCTGCCACGTCAGGCGGGCCTGCCCAGCCTCCCCGCCGGGACTCCAGGCCCACGCCGGGAGGTGCCCATCGCCGCCACCACCAACCGCCAGGGCTCCTCCTGCGCCCAGAGGGCGTGGAGACGCTGTTGCCGGACGTCGTGATGGCCGACCGGAGGCCCAGCGCGTCCCGCGATGCCGTTGCCCGAGCCGGCGTCGTCAGGGCGCTGGCCAGGCTTCGAGCAAGTCGCCAGCAGTCAGTTCGACGTCGGGGTCAGCCGGGAGAGGAATGCCGCCGGTGAACACACCGGTGGCACCAGGCCCGTGAGGTCGGTCAGGTCGGCATCGCCCGCGACCAGGTAGTCGACCCTCGCTGCACGCGCCAGCGCCACCAGATAGTCGTCGGCTGGATCGCGGGTTAGGCCGGGTGATGGCTCGGGGTCCGGTGCGGAGCTCGCTCCACCTCGCAGCACCTCCACGTAGTGCTCGACCTCGTCGAGGGTGGCGTAGCGCCTGAACTTCGGCCGGCGGAGCACAGAGTCCAGCTCGTCCAGCAGGTGCGGGCACACCACCAGTTCGAACTCCCCAGCCACCCACCGCTCGTATAGCTGGGCCGGACTGCCCGTCGGAGCCAGCAGCGCTGACACGAGCACCCCCGGATCGATCACGGCTCGGAGCACCTACTGCGGGCTCACCCTCTCGCGCCGCATCGCCTGCAGCTCCTGGTAGGCGAGCTGCGTTGCCTCCTCCTCCGTCAGCGGGCTGCGCTGCCACACCGCCTCGACAGCGCTCAGTCCCAAGTAGCCCCGCAGTGCCGCGTCCACGATCTCGTACTCTCGCCGACCCGTGCGGGCCGCGAAGACCTTCGTGGCCCGCAGCACGCTCTCGTCGAGGTACACCGTGGTCTTCTTCTTCGCCATCGCCTCACATCTTCCCTTATTGACGGCAACACGGCAACCACCCGCCAAGGGCGCTGCCCTGAGGTTTCCTTGGTGGTCCGCGGCAGACGCATGTAGGGGCAGAGCTGGCGGCTGGGTGGTCGAGCTGACACTCCTCTCCTGGCGCCGGAGCACGAGACCCGCTGATGCACCGGCCCCGTTGAAGGCGCGCTCGACCGCATCAGGTCCCTCGGACGGTGCTGGTGGAGACCGTCGCGGGGGTGGAGGGCGGGACGACGCCGCGCCCCCCGCGCCACCGCGGCCACGGAGCCAGCGATGCCCCGCTGGCGCTGCTCAGACCCTCAGCGGCGGCCGTGGGCCAGCTGGAGGGACTCGGCGCGGCGGCGCAGGCGGGCCATGGCCCAGATCCCGACGGCGGGGCCCGCCGCCAGCACCATGAGGACGTGCGTCCATCCGACGATCGGCTCCAGCCACCCGACCAGGTCGATGGACCCGATCGAGAGCAGGAAGCCGACGGCCATCTGCAGGGTCAGCGCGCTTCCCAGCAGGGCCGCGGAACTCAGCTCCGTGACGGCGGTGGAGAACTGGGCGGAGTCGGCGATGACGCTGAAGCCCCAGACCAGGGCCACCAGCATGGTCAGCCCTGGCGCCTGCCGGTAGGTCAGCCCGACCACCAGGGCCATGGCCCCGCTGACCCCCATGGCGCCGATGGTGGCCCGGGTCCTTCCCCAGCGGTCGGCCACCCACCCGCCCGCGAGAGCTCCCGCCAGACCGGCCAGCCCGATGGCCACGAAGCTCGCGCCGCCCGCGACGCCGAGGAGCGCGCGCGGCGGCCAGCGCGAGGCCCAGCTGGCCAGGAGGAAGGCGGGCAGCCAGGTCCACATGGCGTAGAGCTCCCACATGTGGCCCCAGTAGCCCAGGTTGGCCCACATGACCGGCTGGTCGCGCAGCACCGCGCCCACGCGGTCCCACCGAAAGACGGGGGGGTGAAAGGGGCCCGGCTGTTCGGGGACCACCCACAGCACCAGGGCCCAGGAGACCACCGCCAGGCCGGCGCTGCCGGCCAGCACCCCCTGCCAGTCCCGCAGGAGCGGCAGGCCGACCAGCAGGCGGGGCAGGGCGGACCCGATCGTCAGGCCGCCGATGAGGACGCCCACCGCCAGCCCCCGCTGGCGGGGGAACCAGCCGGCCACCCACTGCACCGCCACCGGGTACACCACGGCCAGGCAGGCCCCCGTCAGGGCGCGCAGGACGAAGGCCCCCCAGCCCCCACCGGGCAGGCCGAGCAGGGCCATGGTGGTGAGCGCCGCCCCGAAGGCGCCCCACGCCATCAGGGTCCGGGGCCGGATGCGGTCGGCCAGGCCCAGGGTGGCGCTGACCAGGGCGCCGGCGACGAAGCCCAGCTGGACCGACGCCGTCAGCCACGGCACCGCGGTCCCGGTGAGATGCCACTGGCGCGTCAGGGCGCCGGTGACGGCCGATGCGCTGAACCAGACGCTGATCGCCAGCAGCTCCGCCACGGTGATCCAGAAGAGGGCGCGCCATCGGGAGGGGTCCGGCGAGCCCTCCCCGGTTTCCAGGGCCGCCCGACCGTCGTCGGCCATGCGTCCCTCCTCCCTGGCGCGCTTGCAGTCGCATCGGGCTCCGACGCCCACCCGGGGGCGCCGCCCTGGAGCCGGTGCTGGCCGCGGTGTCGGCCGGCCGGCCGTGGGTCACTGCACCATACACTCCGCGGCGCCGAGGTCAGCCGACCGTCGGAGGGAAGGCTCTCCGGGGTGCGGCTCCCCAGCACTCCGGCCGCGGGGCCCGCCCGGTCGCCGCCGCCGGGGACCAGTTCCGCTGGGAAGCCGCCGCAGCCCGGCTCCGCGGCGCCGGGTGACCACCACGGCGGCCGGGGCCGATCGCCGGCCGCTGAGCCGCGGGCCCGGGCCCGGCTGGGGAGTATGGTGATGGTCGACCATGAGGGCTGAGCCGCCAAGCGGTGACGGTTGGCGAACCGGCCCTCTCGAGGGGTGACGATGGTTCTGGCAAGGGAACGCGCCCGTGGCGCGGCCCGGAAGGACGACTTGCTCGCAAGGTGCCGGGGACGGTTCGCACTGACTGACGGAGGGCGGTTGCTCGGCACGTCCACCCGCTTCGAGGAGGCGTTCGAAGCCGTGGTGGTGTCCCTGGGCAGCCGGTCGCTCCCGGATCCGGCGGTCGTTGAGGACCCAGGGCAGGTCCGGGGACCCGCCCTGGCGGTGGGCGCGCTCTGTGCGCATCCGTAACCCGTTCATCGCAGCGGGCCCCGGCCGGCCACCCGGCGGTCAGGCGCTCCCGGCGGTGGGCGCCCGCCTGGCCGGCGGGGTTCGCCGCTTGCCGTCAGACCGCCCCCCGGCCCCCGCGCGGCGGCCCTGCTGGAGGAAGCCGTGCGCCGCCCGGTCCTGATGCCCCGCCTGGCCGCCGAGGTCGACCAGGGGGTCGTGGTCACCTGGTTCGTCGAACCCGGCGCCTCCATCCGCGAGGGCGAGCTGCTGGCCGAGCTCCAGGTGGAGAAGGTGAGCAGCGAGCTGCGGGCGCCGTTCGGGGGCCGGGTGGCGGAGCTGCTGGTGGTCCCGGGCGGGGTGGTGACCCAGGGCGACCCCATCGCCGTCATCGAGGAGGCCCCGGCCGGGGACGCGCCCCCGGCGGGCGGCGAGGGGACCCCGCCAGCGCCGCCGCCGCCGGCCGCGGGCGGTGGAGGGGTGGCGGCGTCGCCGTCGGCCCGGCGCCTGGCCCGGGAGCTGGGGGTGGAGCTGGCGGGCGTCAGCGGGTCCGGGCCCGGAGGCCGGATCGTGGAGGCCGACGTCCGGAGCGCGGCGGCGGGACCGGCCCCGGCGACGCCGCTCTCGTCGATGCGCCGGGCGATCGCCGAGCGGCTCCAGACCTGGCTCGGCTCCACCGCCCAGGTGACCCTGACCGCGGAGGCGGACGTGACCGACCTGGCGGCCGCGCTGGGCCGCGGGGCCGGGGACGACCCGTCGCGCGGCTCCCTGCTGGCGGCGGCGGTGCGGGCGGTGGCGCTGGCCCTGGGCGACCATCCCCGGGTGGGGGCGCGCTGGACCGAGGCCGGCCTGGAGAAGCCGGACCGTCGCGACATCGGGGTCGCGGTGGCCCTGGCCGACGGCCTGGTCACCCCGGTGGTGCGCGACGCCGACCGCAAGGACCTGGCCACCCTCGGTCGGGAGATCGCGGCGGCGGCGGAGCGGGCGCGGGCCGGGACGTTGACACCGGCCGAGGTCGAGGGCGGGGCCCTCAGCGTCACCAATCTCGGGGCCTACCGGATCGACGCCTTCACCCCCCTCCTGAACCCGCCCCAGTCGGCGATCCTCGGGCTGGGCCGGGCCCGCTGGCGGCCGGCGGTGCGAGACGGCGCCGTCGTGCCCCGCCAGCTGATGGTCCTCAGCCTGACCTTTGACCACCGGGTCGTGGACGGCGCACCGGCGGCCGCCTTCCTCACCGACGTGGTCGAGCGGCTCGAGGCCCCGGCCGGGCTGGGGGCCTGAGGTGGCGCAGGCCGGCATGCGCGTGATCGTGGTCGGCGGCGGCGTGATCGGCGGGGCCGTCGCCCTGGCGCTCGCCCGGCGCGGGGTGGCGGTGGAGCTGCTGGAGCGGGACCTGGTGGGGGCCGGGGCCTCCGGGGCGGCGGCCGGGATGCTGGCGCCGCTCTCCGAGAGCCAGGCCCCGGGCCCGTTCCTGCCCATCGGCCTGGCGGCCCTGCGGGAGTTCTCCCCGTGGGTCGACACCGTGGAGGCGCTGGCCGGGGTGCGCCTCGACCTGCTCCACAGCGGGGTGCTCATGCTGGCGGCTCCCGGGGAGGAGGCCGCGCTCCGCGACCGGCTCGACTGGCAGCGCCAGCACGACCCCGGCGCGACCTTCCTGGACGGCCCCGCGCTGGCCCGGCTGGTCCCCCACCTGGCCGCGGGCCCGGCCGGGGCCCTCCACTACCCCAACGAGGTCCAGGTGGACGCCCGGCGCTACACCCTGGCCCTGGCCCGTGCCGCTCAGGCGGCCGGAGCCCATCTCCGGGAGGGCACCCCGGCCACGGCCATCCTGCAGGCGGGCGGGCGGGTCACCGGGGTGGCGACCGGCCGGGAGCGGCTGGAGGCCGACGCGGTGGTGGTGGCCAGCGGCAGCGACGGCGCGCTGCTGCGCCCGCTCGGCATCGACCTGCCCCTGGTGCCGATCAAGGGCGAGATGGTGCGGCTGCTGCCGGCGGGCCCGCTGGCCGGGCCCATCGTCTTCGCCCCCGGCGGCTACATCGTGCCCAAGGCCGATGGCACCGTCCTGGTGGGCGCCACTCAGCTCCCCGGCCGCCACGACCTGGGGGTCGAGGCGGGCGCGGTGGCGACCCTGCTCGGCTTCGCCCAGCGGCTGGTCCCCCAGCTGGCGGCGGCGCGCTTCGTCGACGCCTGGGCCGGGCTGCGCCCGGGCCTGCCCGACCGCCTCCCCGCGGTGGGGCCGCTGCCCCCGCTGCCGGGCCTCTGGGCGGCGGTCGGCCATCACCGCAACGGGATCCTGCTGGCGGGCTGGACCGGGGAGCGGCTGGCGGAGGCGCTCCTCGACGGCCGGCCGCTGCCCGCAGCCGTGCTCCCCAGCCGCTACCTGCCCCCGGCCGCTGGGTGACCGCGCCCGCCCTCCGGGACCCCGGCGGGGGCGCCGCGGCCCCGTGACGCGGGCGGTGGGCGTGGTCGCCAACCCGCTGGCGGGCCGGGACATCCGGCGTCTGGTCGGCGAGGCCTCGGTGCTGCCCACCCAGGAGCGGGTGGCGGTGGTGCGCCGGGTGCTGCGGGGGCTGGCAGCGGCCGGCGGCGATCGCGTCCTCTACCTGGCGGATGCGGCCGGGATCACCGAGGTGGCGGTGCGCGGAGCGGCGCTTCCGCTCCGCTGCGAGCCCCTCCCGATCCAGGTCCGGGGCACGGCCACGGATTCCATCCGGGCGGGCCGGCTCCTGGGCGCCGCCGGGGTGGCGGCCATCGTCACCCTCGGCGGCGACGGGACCAACCGGGCCGTTGCCAAGGGCTGCGGCGCCACGCCGCTCATCCCGGTGGCCACCGGGACCAACAACGTCTTCTCGACGATGATCGACGGCACCGTCGCCGGGCTGGCTGCCGGGCGCCTGGCCACCGGGGCGGCGGAACCCGCGGCGGTGTGCCGGCGCAGCAAGCGCATCGAGGTGTCGTGGGCGGGCGACACGGACTTCGCCCTGATCGACGCCGCCGTCTGCCTCGACCGCTTCGCCGGCGCCCGCGCCGTCTGGGACCCGGGGCGGATCACGACCCTGGTGCTGGCCCGGGCCGAGCCGTGGGCGGTGGGGCTCTCCTCCATCGGCGGTCAGCTGCGCTGCGTCGCCGACCAGGACCCGCTCGGGCTCCTGGTGGAGGTGGGCCCGGGGCCGGCGGTGCGGGCGGTGCTGGCCCCGGGCCTGGTGGTGGACGTCCCGATCCGCGACTGGCGCCCGCTGGCGCTGGGGGAGGAGGTGTGGCTGGAGGCCGGCGGGGGCACCATCGCCCTGGACGGGGAGCGGGAGCTGACCGCCCCCGGGCGGGTGGGCGCCCGGGTCACCCGCGGCGGGCCCCTGGTGGTCGACATCCGGGCGGCCCTGACCCACGGGGGGGTGGGACGGCCCCCGGGCAGCCGGGGGCGACCCTGACCCGCTCCAGGTCGGAGCCCCGGGGGAGGGTCTCCCCCCGTCGCGGCCGGCTGCCTGCCGCCATCGCGGCTCCACGGATGGCGGAAGGGACCACGCTGCCGCGACCCTGAACACCGGCGGCCACCCCCCGGCCGTGATCTCCCGGCGGGCCGCGGCGGCACCGCTCCCCGGCGTCCGCCCGGTCCAGCGCCGCCGGGTGGCGCTGGCGGCGACCGCCCAACCCGTCAGCCGTCCGCGGCGCGGCGGGCAGGGGGATCGGCTGCGTCGGCGCGCCAGCTCGGGATGACCCGCCCCGCGACCGAGCCGGATGACGACGGCTGGAGCCCGGCTCGCCCGGTGGCGCATGCCGGGCCGAGGCAAGCAGCCGACGGGCCGCAGGGCCGGGGGAGGCGTCGCGCCAGCCACGCTGCCGGCCCGACGACCTGCCGTTGGCGACCGGGTGTCGCTATCATGCGGACATGGCGTCGGTATGTCGGGTGGGAGGCTGCCCGTGGACCTCGAGCTGGGTGCCGTGACCAGCAGGGTCCCGGTGGTGGGTGGCCGTGTGGCCCGTGGAGTGGGCGGGCCCGGCCGCCGGCCTGGTCGGCGATCGCCGGGTAGGTGCTGAGGCCATGCCCCGGATCTCCGCCGCCACCATCGCCGAGCACGTCGCCAGGCAGGAGGCCGCGGTGTTCGACGCCGCGGTCCGCCTGTTCATCGAGCGGGGCTACCCGGCGGTGTCGCTCTCCGACATCGCCGCCGAAGTCGGCCTGGCCCGCAACTCGCTCTACCGCTACTTCCCCGACAAGACACGCATCTTCCTGCGATGGTTCCGCACCGAGCTGTCGGCGCGCTCGGAGCGCTCCGGGGAGCTGCTCGCCGCCGCCGGCAGCCCCCGTGAGCGGATCGAGGCGTGGATGGTCGATCAGCTCGACTATGCGGGACTGCCCCGGCACCGCCTGCTCGCCACCTTCTCCGAGGTGGCCCCTGACCTCGACGATCAGACCCGCCGGGAGCTGGCCGAGAGTCATCGTCAGCTGTTCATGCCGCTCGACGGGGTGCTCGCCGAGGCGGGGGTCCACGACCCGGCCGCGCGCGACCTCGTGGTGGACCTGATCGGCGGCCTCGTTCTGGCCGCATCCCAGCGCGAGGCCAACCACGGGGTGAGCACGACCGAGCGCGGCCGGGTCGTGGACGCGGCCATGGCCATCGTCCACTGGTCGGCAGCCTCGGGCCAGGGACCCGCCCGCCCGCCCGTGGCACCGGCGGCGCCATCAGGACCCGACCCGACCGCACGACCCGCAGACCGTCGAGACCGGCCTTGACAGGGTGGCGCGTCGGTCGACGGGCCGACGCTCCGAGCCGCCAGCCGCTGCCCAGGGGCTTTGCGGCGCTGTGGGTCGCGGTGGTTGTCGACCTGGTCGGCTTCGGGATGGTCCTGCCGATCCTTCCTCTCTACGCCAGACGGTTCGGCGCGACACCGCTTCAGGCGGCTCTGCTCGTCGCCGCCTTCTCGGGAGCATCGCTGCTCGCCGCGCCGCTGTGGGGCCGGGTATCGGACCGGGTGGGCCGCAAACCGGTGTTGGTCGTGGCCCTGCTGGGCACCGCCGCCGGCGGCCTGCTCACCGGGCTTGCCGGTGGGCTGGCGCTGCTGTTCGTGGCCCGGCTGCTGGACGGGGCCTCCGGCGGGAGCATCTCGGTCGCCCGGGCCGCGGCCGCGGACATGGCACCTCCGCATGAGCGCGCCCGGCTGTTCGGGTACCTCGGCGCCGCGTTCGGGATTGGCTTCGTCGCCGGCCCGGTGATCGGCGGGATCGCCACCATTGCCGGTCCCCGGGTCCCGTTCCTCCTGGCCGGGGGGATCGCCTCCATCAACGCCCTCGCCGTCGCATGGCGCCTCCCCCGCCCGGTTCGGCCCACCCCGACGCCACACGGGCAGACAGCCGGTGGTCGCAGCGGTCTCGGAGCGCCGGTGGTGGCTGTGATCGCCGCTGCCTTCAGCTCCATGGTGGCCTTCAGCGCCTTCGAGGCCACGTTCGCCCTGTTCGGCCATCACCGGCTCGGGCTCGCCCTCGGATCGGCCGCAGGGGTCTTCGCCGGCATCGGCCTCGTTCTGGTGGTCGTGCAGGGAGGCCTCGTGCGTCCGGTAATCGCCCGTATCGGGGAGCGACGCGCCCTCTACGCGGGCTTGGGTCTCGACGCGGTCGGCCTGGCCGTGCTCGGCTCGTCCCACACCTGGGCCCTGGCCGGGCCGGCACTGGTGGTCCTCGCCGCCGGCGAGGGGCTGGTCCAGACCACCCTGTCCCTGCTGGTCGCCAACCTCGCCAACCCGGCTCGCCGGGGTCAGGCCCTGGGCTTCCAGCAGGCCGCGGGCAGCACCGCCCGGGTCATCGGGCCGGCCATGGGCGGGGCGCTCCTCGGGGCCAGCGGATCGGGGCTCCCCTTCCTCGCCGGGTCCATCCTCTCCGCGATCGCCGTGGTGGCGGCGAGGCTCAGCCTCCCGAGATCACGCTCGACAGCCCAGGACGTCCAGATCACCCCGCTCGGCACGGACACCAGCGCCTGACCCATCCCGGCCCGCGCCCTGGACGGCCGCGATCAGTGGATCGACGCCCGGGGCCGACGAAGGAGAACCTCGCGCCCGTGCACGATGCTCGACCAGCGAACGGTTCGGGCGGCGGCGATCGGCTCGATGGCCCTCACCGCCAGCGGCGTCCCGTGCGAGTCACCGCCACGGAAGGCCACCGGGTCTGCTCCGCCCTCCTGGCGCTCCTGCCGCTACAGCTCCACCGTGCACTTGATCTGCCTCTGTCTGATGCCGTGATGAAGGATGGCCGAGCGTGGGTGGCGCCTGATGGTCCGCGTCGAGACACCGCGGCGGACACGCCCTTGGTCGCCACCGCCGGTGCCCGCCGTCGGCCCGGGCCAGGAGATCTGCCAGCCAACCCGCCGCCAGCTGCGTGTACCGCGGCCTCCCGCGGGAGCGCCGCCTCCGCGGCGGCAGCACGCCAGGCGCTGCCTCAGCCCGGGGGTGCCAGTCGGGCCACGACCGCCGCCGGTGAGCACGCCGGCGGCACGACGCCGATCAGGTCGGTCAGGTCGGCATCGCCGGCGACCAGGTAGTCGACCCCGCTGCACGCGCCAGCGCCACCAGATAGTCATCATCCGGATCGCGGGTCAGACCGGGTGCTGGCGCGGGGCCGGGCACGGAGCTCGCTCCACCTCGCAGCACCGCCACGTAACGGTCGACCTCGTTGAGGGTGGCATAGCGCCTGAACTTGGGCCGGTGGAGGATGGACTCCAGCTCGGCCAGCAGGTGCGGACAGACCACCAGTTCGACCTCCCCGGCCACCCACCGCGCGTACACCTGGGCCGGGCGGCCCCCCGGTGCGAGCAGCGCTGACACGAGCACTCCAGGACAGATCACGGCTCGGAGCACCTATGGCGTGCTCGCCCTCGCGCGACGCAGCGCCCGCAGTTCCTCGTAGGCGAGGTGCACTGCTTGCCTCTCCCTCAGCGCGCTGCGTTGCCACATGGCCTCGACGGCGCTCATGCCCAGGTAGCTGCGCAACGCCGCGTCGACGATCTCGCACTCCCGTCGGCCGGTGCGCGCGGTGAAGACCTTCGTGGGCCGCAGAACGCTCTCGTCCTCTTCTTGACCATGTCGGCCCATCTTCCCGTATTGACGATGTCACACTCGACCCATCCCCCTCGCGGCGCGCGCGCGTAGCGATCATCGCCCACCGAGGACGAGTTCCGCTCCCACAACGGAGCGCCCGGTCTCAGCCCGGGAGCCATCGCGGTTGGGACCTCCAGCGCCTCTCCGTCCAGCTCAACCGCCATCCCGACGAGGTCGTCGCGCTCGGGCCGGTTGGGGGTGATCTTCATCCTCTGCGGTCACTCACCCCATCGCGGCAGACAGACCGCTCGGCGAGTTCCAGGCCTGCCATCGAGGTGGCATGGCGACCGGGATCTGTCGGCGGACGCTTCAATCCAGCGGGCACTGGACTCGTCAGCTCGCCTGGCGAACCCGAAGATCAAGGTGAAGCCCTGCGGCGGTGAGCATGTTGACCAGAGCGTCGATGCTGAACAGGTCAACCTTCCCCCGCATCAGGTCCGAGATCCGGGGTTGGGTGACACCGAACTGCTGAGCCGCCTCGCTCTGGGTCACCCCGGCGTTCTCGATGTAGGCGACCAGCTCCTGCATCAGCGCCGAGCGCAGCTTCATGTTCTCGGCTGCGCCGGGAGTGTCCTCCAAAGCGTCCCACACGCTCTCGTACCGCTTGGCGCTCATGGCGTCCCCCTCGCTTGGGTGATCTCTCTCATCTGCTTGTACCGTTGCTTACCGAGGTCGATTTCCGTCTTGGCTGTTTGCTGGCTCTTCTTCCCGAAGCAGTGCAGGACGTACACCGCGTCACTGACCGCTGCTACGTAGAAGACGCGGTAGGCATCTCGCGAGTTCCGGACTCTGATCTCCCTGCAGCCAGGGCCGATCGAGGCGAGCGGCTTCCAGTCGGACGGATCTCGTCCGCTTTGGACGAGGTACAGCTGGTAGCCCGCGCGCTGGCGGGCGGGTGGCGGGAAGGCGCGCAGGTCATCGTCGGAGCTCCCCATGAAGACCAAATCCTTCACCATCTCAGCATACAAGACTTTGTATAGTCGGTCAAGTGTCCGACCTGGGGCCCCACGGTCTCGGCAAAGTCGGTGGGGTGAACGGAGTTCGGCCAGGGGCTGGCTTTTTGTACTGGCCCGGGTCTCCTGCCCCACCGCTCACCGTCGAAGCCGCCCAGCCCGGCCCCGCAGGCAGCCGCCTGCTCGCCGACCCGGCGGACCGCCGGGTCGGCGAGCATCTCCCGCCAGAGCGTCACGCTGCGGCGAGCCGACCAACCGATCGCGCCCGAACGGTATCCCTGTCGAACGCCAAGCCATGGACCCAGGCTCTGGTCGCCGCATCGTCGATACGCACGCCTCCCTCGCTGCGTACGTCGCTGCTGCCGCGGAGCGGCGCGCGAAGCAGTCGGTCCTGCGGGTCCACCGGCTGTGGAGAGACCCGCTTGATACCCTTCGCTGGGAAATCGCACCCAACCTCAGTGGATTCAAGCCTTCCTGGACGGTGACAGGTGTCGCCGCCTCCCTACTGCTGGCGCCGTACCTCAGCGAGGTCACGGCGCTGGAACCGTCCGTCGATGCGGAAACGATGTCGGACGCATCGGACCTGGCAGCACGGCTCGGGAGTCGGATCGTTGACAAGGGACACCGCATCGAGATCCGCGAGCTTCCAACAGCCATGAGTGCCCATGGGCCAGTAGTCGATGGCGTGCATGTCGCCCTGCCGATCCGAGTCTACGCGGACCTCATGGCGGCCGGTGGCCGGTCCGCCGAAGCAGCGCACCACCTACGGGAGCGTTTCGATGTCGGAACCCCAGCTTAGTCGGCGGGCGCGCACTCTCGCGGAGGCCGCCCTCGTTCGTCGCGTCGCCGCGTATGGGACGACGCCTGAGTTCGTCCTTCTCGGCGGCCTCGTTCCGGACCTCCTATGCACTGGTGCCGCTCATCAGCACGTCGGGACCACGGATGTCGACATCCAGGTCGATCTGGAAATTGAAGGCGGATCGGGTAATGCGATGCGACTCGAAAGAGCGCTCCAGAAGGGCGGATTCGCCAGTGAACTGTACGGGGGGGCCGCCGGTGCCTGTTTCCCAGCGCGGCCGCGACCTCCTCGCCGCCATCATCACCGTCCACGACCGCGATATTCCCGCCCTCCTCTCGGCTGCCTGATCCTCCATCTCTCCCTGCACTTCATCCCGCTCTCACCCACAACATTTGCGCCCCACATGCAAATCCTGCGGAGCAATCAAATAGTGGAAGACCAGGAGCCCCTCAGGCGCGACGTACGCCGAAGTCGGCCTGTGTTCCCCGGAGAGGGTGTCACCTTCCTGTCTTTCGAGAGGGCGCCCTCAGACGCGCTACTGAACGATCGGCCCCTGGTGTTGCAGCCCCGGGAGGGTCACGAAGTTCAGCCGCAGGAACCGCTCAGTGGTCGACGGGCCGTTCAGACAGCGACGACGTCGACGAGCCCCCGGAGACTTTGGAAGTCCTCCGGGTTGCGCGTGTAGACCGGGAGGCCCGTGGCACAAGCGGTGGCTGCAATTAGGAGATCCAGTGCCCGAGCCCCGCGCGCCTTGCGTCCGCTTGCGACCTCGGCAGCGCAGATCCGCCCATAGGCTCGAGCCGCTTCCCCGTCGAAGGGCAGGGGATCGAAGGCGGCCTCTGCCCGCTGCAATCGATCCTGTCGGCGTGCGCGCTCATCCGCGTCGTCGGTCGCGTGGGGTCCGGCAGCGAGCTCCGCCATGGTGACCGCGCTGACCGCCAGCTCGATCGGGAGCTGTCCTGCGTCAAGCTGTTCGAGGTCGATGACTACGGAGGTGTCGATGACCCCGCGCTGGGCACGTTGGGCATTAGGCACGAGGGCTGGGGGCCTGAGAGGCAACGCTGTCGAGGTCGGCGCGCAGCCGGGCCAGCTCTACGCTTGGAGCCCCACGGAACATGGTGATGGCGGCATCGGCGGGTACGAACCGGCGTCGCCGAAGGGGGGTCAACTCTCCGACAGGCACGCCATTCCTGGTGACGACGAAGGTCTCGCCCTGATCCAAGGCCCTCATGATCTCGCCACTGTCGTTCCGAAGCTGTCTTTGGGTGATGTCTCGTGCCATGAGGGCATCGTAGCACCATGTGCTACCGGTGAGCCGATGGTCCGTCGACCTTTCGTGCCCGTGCCACTCGCCTCAGGGTCAAAGTGGGGTGACCCCCGGCGCGTCGTCCAGGTGCTCCACCACGGTGCCTCGGGGGACGGCGCCATCGTGAGGGGGCGGCCACAGGAGGAGGCGTGATGGCAGCGGGGGCCGTTGCGTACCGCCCCCGGCGCCGCGGCAATGCCGTGGTGGTCGAGGGCCGGCTGGGAGCCCATGGCGTCTGGGCCCCGCAGCTCCCCGGATGCGTCGCCGTCGGGGCGACCGGGCCGGCGGTCGAGCGCCTGATGGAGCGCGCGCTCGCGCTGCATGTCGCCAGCCTCCGGGAGCACGGGGAGCGCGCGCCTCGTCCGACCGGCGTGGGCGCGACGATCATCCGCCCGCTGCCCACCGGAACGCCGCGCCCCGCCCCCGTCCGGGCCGGCTCAGCGGGTCCCGTGCCCGTTTGACCGTCTGGGTCGTCATCCGGGAGCTGCATCGCGACGGGTGGTCGCTCGACCGCCAGGAGGGGACCGCCCATCGCCAGTTCCGGCACCCCACCAGGCCAGGCACCGTGACGGTCGCCGGCAGGCTGGGCGCCCAGCTGCCGCCCGGGACCCTCGTCAGCTCCGGGGGCAGTCCGGGTGCCGCATGCGGTGGCCGGCCGGCGCACTCGACCCGTGGCGCGGCCACGGTGGCTGAGCCCTTCGGCCCGGCGGCGCACGAGAGGCTGTGGAGCCAGATGAGGTGCCGGTCTGACGTCCGCGGCTGACGGCAGGGCTGCTGTCAGCTGGTGGAATCGGATGGACTCCGGTGGTGGACGGGGGCACGGCGATATGAATTCACGGTAGATGACGCGGAGTGCGGCGGCGGTCCCCACACCGTGGATTCGTGAACCGCTGGCCGGGGGGCCGAGTCTCCTCGTCGGCTCCACGGATCGGGGATCGAAACCAGCCGTGTGGGCCGGTCTGGTTCAGGCCGGCCCACACGGCTGACGGCCGATCGGAGCCCGGGTGCTGTCACGAGCCCCGATGGAGGGCCTGCGAGAGCCGGAGGCGAACAGCGTTCGCTTGAGCTGTCCGGCGGAGGTGCTCGCGGGGCTCCGTCGGGAAGGGCGGATTCTCGCCATCCAGAGGGTACGCCTGGCGTTGGAGGGACGACACGGTTCCTGGCGCTGTCGTGAAGATCGAGTTCCTAAGTGACTTGGCTGATGCTCCCAGTCAGTCGACCGTGACCTTCGACGGCTGCGAGACACCAGGGGCCGTGAGTCTCCGGGGTACCGGCTTTGCCGCACGGGACTGGCAGCTGCGTGCTCTGGCCACGGAGGTCGACGGCCGCGCGGTGACTGCCGACGTGCGCGTTGCGAGCCTGCCGGCGCACCTACCGGCCAAGACACACGCCGCGTACGGCCGTGGAGCCGCGAAGGACTGGTACGACATCGCCTACGTGGTCCTCCACAACGACGGAGGAGGGCCCGATGGCGCCGCGGCCCGGGTCTGGACGGTGTTCCGATCGGATCTCATGGGCCAAACCAGAAGGGCGCTGGGCGAGTTGGCGGCGAACTTCGTGGAGGCCAGCGCCCAGGGGACCCTTGCCTTTGCCAAGACGATGACCGAACTGCACCCCGATCTGGACGCCGATGTTCTCGCCAATGACGCCGTCGCGGGAATGGCCGCATTCCTCAGAGGACCGGGCTTCGATCCATGACTCGCATGGTGTCTTGTTGATCGGCGCCTACCAATCAGGGCGTTGGTAGGCCGACACGTCAGAGGGCATCGCGAAGGTCGGGCGAGGGGAACAAGCCGCGAATGGTGGCCGGCAACGTCTCCAGGCAATGCATGGCCGCCAGCACCACAGTCAGAGGCCGAACGGGGCCTCCCAGAGCCGTGCGACAGCACTCGGGTCACCAGCCAGCTCGACCCGGGCGTGCCGCTGCCGACCTGAGGCGAAGAGGAGAAGCTCTGCGGGGGGCCCGGTCACTGTGACGATGGGCTCTCCGCGGCGGACCGTCAGTGCCTCTCCGTTGGGCTGACGGAGGACGATGCCGCCGGGAGCCCGGCGCGTGGCCAGGCGGGCTATCCCGCCCAGACGCCGCCACAGTTCCTGCTCGTGGGCCGGCGTAAGAGACCGGGGTGCCCACGCTCGCTGGGCTCGGCGGACGTCCTCGTGGTGCAGGAACATCTCGAGGGCATTCGCGGCCTCGTCAACACCGGGCCAACCCAGCGGCGACCAGCGGGGGGGCCCGGAACGAACGAGGGCGACGAGGTCCTCATAGGGTTGGGCGGCCACGCCCTGCTGGACCCGCCTGGTCCAGCCCGAGAGAGGCTTGAGCATGATCCCAGGGGCTGCGTCCAGACGGCGCTCGCGGATGACGAGGTGGGCCGCGAGGTCCACAGCCTGCCAGCCGGCGCAGAGGGTCGGGGCATCGGGTCCCACGACCGCGAGCTCGTCGGCGAGTGCCATCCGCTCCGATCGGGCCAGGGTTAGTTTCGCCATGATCCCTTGTGGTCCCCGCCGACGCGCGCCGTCACGGGCAGTGCTGCGGTGGGGCCGACCACCGACTCGGCGCAGGTCCCCAGCCACCAGCAGGTGCCGGCGACCGTGGTCTGGACCCGAGGTGCCGGGATGACCTCGCCAGGCTCCGCCTCGGGGTTCCGAGATCCGATTGCATCGCTTTCGATGGCAGGGATAGCCATGCTGAGCCTGCCTCCTTGCGCCCTCGCTTGCCCAAGCATGCACGCGCTACGGCCGGGGCAGGCGACCCGGACCAACACGCGTGAAAGTCTCCTACCAGTGTAGTATCGTTCTGCCATGCCCCGCGGCAACCCGTCCCCGAAGCTGGCCATCACCGTAGAGCCCGAGGTTCACGCCGGGGTGGTCGCGGCCGCGGCCGACGAGGGGGTGAGCGTCTCCGCGTGGATGACCAACGCCGCCCGACGGGCCCTGCGGGTCCGGGCGGGGCTGCGCGCCGTGGCGGACTGGGAGGCTGAGCACGGGGCCTTCACCGACGCGGAGCTCGCCGCCGCCCGCCGCCGGATCGCCGCCCAGCTGTCCGGGTCAGCTCGATCCGAGCCGGCATGAGCTTCGCCTACGACGCGGGCGTGTTGATCGCCGCCGACCGCGGCGACCGGAACGTGTGGGCGGACCACCGGGCCCGGTTGGAGTTGGGGACCGTCCCGGCGACCACGGCCCCGGTCGTTGGCCAAGTCAGCCGCTCGGACCGGCAGGTGCAACTCCATCGATTCTTGAGCGGCTGCGAGGTCGTCCCCTTCGCCCCCAGCCAGGCGCACGCGGTCGGCGCCCTGCTTGCGGCCGCCGGCGGTGCCGACGTCGTCGACGCCCACCTCGTCCTGGTCGCAGGGGCATCGCGGGCCGCGGTCCTGACCTCTGACGCGGCCGACCTCTCCGCGTTGTCAACGTGTCTCCCCACACCGGTCCGCATCCTTTCGCTCTGAGCATGCCCTCCCGCTACCAGGGTGCCCCTCATGGGAGGGGCGGACGCCGCCCATGATCTGGAGGGCGTGCCCGGTGACCTTGACCCCGGTCGTGACCATCTCCCAGCAGTCCCCGGCGGCAGGTTGGCGGAGCAAGTTGGTCAATCCCCCATGCCGCTTGCTGGGCCTTCGAGACGGGGTTCTGCATCACCCGGTGCTTCCATCCAGTGCGCGGCGAGCACCAAGTCCCCGGCTCCCAGGCTGCTCGTCAAGGGCTGGCCCGAGGCGGAGGGCCGCCACCACCTGTGCACGGGCGACCAGTTGATGGCCCCGGTCTTCCCGCGCGATCCCGCGTGCAGCGTGGGACCCATGACCTGGCCGCTTCATCGCTCTGCTCCTGCAGGCGCCCATGGGGTTGCAGGTCCGTCCTGAGATGAACCGCCGCGGCGTAGCCGGCCTTCCCCTGTACCCAGAGGACCGCGGCTCCACTGCTCCCGGCGCGGCACGCATCATCCGGGTATCCAACGGCGTGGCCCGGCATCACCTCACCGACGCCGCCGGGAACCGGGTTCAGACCTTCCCGGCTGAGCGCACCGTCCTCCAGCAGCAGTTCCTCGATCTCCTCACCCTCCCTGCGCCTGCTGCGACCGACCCCAGCACTGGGGGAGCTGAAGCCCCTCCGTGATGTGCGGAAAGCAGGTCTCAGGCAGTTCTGCGGCTACGACAGCCCCCGCACCCCAGTCATGACCCTGCGGCGACTGCCCGGCCAGCCATTCCCCCGCCTTGGACGGCTGACCAGTCCCCCGGCTTCCTCCGAGGCGCGAGCCCGGGTTCCGCCAGCAGGCTCGCTGCCATCCGGGGCTGAGGGCGGGAGGGCAACGCGACGTGCGCGCCCTGGCCGATCAGGCCGACCGGGCGAGCTTGGTGTCGAAGCCGAGGCTGGCGAAGCCGGGCAGACGTTTGCTATGCATTCGGGACAGCACCGGGATCGTCAGGTCGGCGTAGTCGTGGACCTCGACCACGGTCTTGTCGTCCGTCGGGCGCAGCACGCGGCCGACGTACTGGACGATCCGCCCCTTGAAGGCGAGCGGGAAGGCCAGGAACAAGGTGTCGAGCGGCGGGCAGTCGAAGCCCTCGCCGAGGAAACTGCCGGTGGCGACGAGGAGCAGACCTCCTGCCGGACGGGGAGCGCCCAGTTCCTTGATCACCGCCGCGCGGGCCCTCTTGCCCATCCCGCCCTGGAGCACCAAGGGCGAGTGCCCGAGCCGTCGGAGTTCGGACGCGAGCCGGGCGAGGTGGTCCGTCCATTGTGTGAGCACCAGGCAGTTTCGCCCCCGGGTGACGGCGGAGGCGATGTCCCGGCAGATCGCATTGGTCCGTTCCCCGTCCTGGACGAGGGCCCGGAACAGTTCCTGAATGCCGAGCTCGTGCGCACCGGGCGGCTCGAACCCGGTCCGGTGGACCACCAGCTCCAGCCGGTGGTCCCCGGCGCCCGCTCCCTGGGCCATGCGGTGACGGACGGGTCCGCAGTACATCGCGATGAGCCCTTGCAAGCCGTCACGCCGGTACGGTGTGGCCGTCAGCCCCAGCCATCGCCGTACCGGGATCTGGCGGACGCACCGTTCGAATGAGACCGCGGGGACATGGTGGCATTCATCCACGATGACGAATCCGTAGCCGGCGGTGACCTCGCTGATGTCCTCGTGGCGGGCCAGACTCTGCATCATGGCGATGTCGACGACGCGGGTCGGCCGAGGGCGCACGCCGTGGAGCTGACCGATCTGACCCGGGCGGAGGTCCAGGTGGGTGGCGAGGCGATCGCGCCACTGCTCCACCAGCGGCTTGCGGTCCACGATCACCAGGGTCGGCCTGTCGTGGCGGGCGATGAGCCCACAGGCGATGACGGTCTTGCCGGAGCCGGGTGGTGCCACCAACACCCCTTGCTCGTGAGGGGCCAGAGCGTCGCAGGCCTGTCGCTGTTGCGCGCTCAGGCGAGCCACCAGACGCGCACCGACCGGCCCCGGATCGCCACACCCCTCATCGACGACGAGCTGGCTGCCGGCCTCGGCCACGATCGCCGCGGCCTGTGCTCGAACGCCTCGGGGCAGCAGCAGGGAGCCGATGTCCTCGCCGTAGCAGCGGATGAGCCGCGGGGTGTCCCAGGTCGAGAAGCGAAGCCGTTCCTTCTCGTAGTACTGGGGGTTGTGCAGTGAGGCCAGGTGCTTGAGGGCCGACAGCAGCGCCGGTGGCACGCCGCTGCGGTCCACGGCCAGCATCGCGCCCGAACGGGCATGTATCGTCGCAGGCGGCGGCGCGGCCGTCGACCGGGGTCTCAGGTAGGCGGTGCCCTCGGGTCCGGCGCCAACCGTCTGCATTGCGTCGACCATCGAGGCCAGCGCCCCTGGCGTGACTCTCGGCAGGGCCCACAGGTGGGCCCACTGGTCCTCCACCGGCTTGAGCGTTCCGGGGTCCAGGAAGACGGTGGTCCCCCGCTTCCGGCACCTGCCCTGGAGCGGCAGGGCGATGAGGTTGCCGAACGAGCCTCTGGGCATGAAGTCCTGGGCTGGGAACAGGCGGTCGTAGCTGGCCAGATCGAGCTCGCCCCGCTCGGTCATTGCCTGCCGGAGCAGGTACACCCCGAGGCGGCGCGCCGAACCCGCCGGCACCGGACCGCTGAAGAAGATCCAGACGTGGGCGCCATCTCCGGAGCGTGAGCACTCCAGCGCTGCGGGAATGCCGGCGGCCCGGGCAGCGTCCAGGTAGGCAAGGGCGTCGAGCGTCCATCCCGCTCCGTCGAAGTCGCACGCCAGCAGGTGGCAGGTGTCCCCTGCCAGCAGGGGGTACAGCCCGGCGTGGATGTGACCCTCGAGATGGTCAGCGATGACCTCGTCGGACACCGGGAGGTACTCGCGCCCTGGCTTGCGGGCATTGGCCCAGCCACCCCTGACCGCAGGTGCCCAGCCCGACGTTCCCCGGCGCCCGTTCTCCCATCGGAGCGCATACACGTCGTCGCGTCCGACGAACGCTGATCGAAACAGCGACACCTTGGCCTCGCGGGTGGACCGCTGGTCCACAGGCGAGGATCCGGCCTCGTGGTCCGGGCCCGGGCCCGGGGCCGGGAACAGGTCGGCTCTCCACGGCTCGGCCGGGGCGCCGCGCTCTCGGTCATCGAGGCTCAGCAGACCGCGGAGGCGCCTGTTCTCGGCTTGCAGCTCCTCCACCTGACGGCGAAGCTCGGCCATCGAGGGCGCGGCTGGCTCGTTCATCACTCGGTCTCGAGGAGCCTCAAGGCTGGATCATAGAGCAAGGTCGGGTCGGGGCCCGGGTGGCCTCCGGGATGGCGACAGTGCCTTCGCCGACCATCCGGGCCCAACCCCACCCCTCACCGGGCGTGGCCCCGTCCACCCCGCAGGCCCGGACCGAGCTGAACCGGCTGCCGCCGCCCGTCCTCACAGGCCCCGTCGCGCGGCGGGCCGTCCAGCGGGAGGAGCTCAGCGACGGGGCGGAGGCCGCGCCCCGGCTCCTGGGGTGCGACGCGGGCGCGCGCCGCCGGCCCGGGGCCGACACCACGGCCCGGGGCCCGGCCCCGACCCTGCTGGGGACGCCCACTGGCGGGATCACCCGATGTCCAGCTTCGGCGTCGTCCCGGGGTCGCCGCGGTCGACCAACGAGGGACCCATCGCCAGCCGCGCGGCCGGGGCCCGGCCCGGACCACGTTCCACGGCGGCTGGCGGCGTCTCCCGGGTCCGGCCGCTGGGGCCGGGCGGGGTTGCGGACCGTGACAGGATCGCGGCACGGACGCCACGGGTGGCGGCGGCGGCCGGGCGGATGGTGTCCCCGCGGGCGCCGCCGGCCCGGCTGCGCCGCGGATGGGGGAAAAGGGGGCGACATGGGTGACGCGCAGGCCACGGCCTCCGGGCTGCGCGGGCCGACGGCGGCCCGCTGGCGGTTGCCGCCGGCCCAGGTGGTGGTGGCCGCGCCCCTGACGGTGCTGGCCCTCGGCCTGATCCCGCTGGCCTCCTGGGCCACGGCCGTGGTCCCGGCCCTGGTCCCGGCGGTGGTGACGGCGATCCTCATGGCGAACGTCCTGGCGGCGGCGCTCCTGACCCGGGTGGACGCCGCCGGCCGCCGCCCGCCCCGGATGCTGGGGCTGGCGGGCTGCTACATCTTCTCCTCCCTGATGGCGCTGGCCTTCGCCGCCACCTATCCTTCGATGCTGGCCCTCGGCGGCCTCTTCGGCGGCCCCGCCGACACCGTGATCTGGGTGCGGATGGCCTGGCAGATGGGCACCGTGATCGGCCTGCTGGTGGTCCTGGGCCTGCCGGACCGCGCCTGGGAGCGCTGGGAGGCCCACCCCCTGCTCCCAGGCGTCCGCTCCCGGGTCGGCCGGGCGATCCTGGTGGCCCCGCTCGGGCTCGCGGCCCTGGGGGTCGGCGCGGTGGAGCTCGCCGCCCGTCTCGGGCCCCGGGTCCTCCACGGGACCAGCTACGCGGGCTCGGTGCAGGTCGTGGCGATCCTGGGGCTCGGCGTCGCCGGCCTGCTGGCGATCCCCGCGGCGCGGCGGATGCCAGCGGCGTCGCCCATCGAGCGGTGGGCGCTGATGGCGGCGGGGCTGGGGGCGGCCGCCTTCCTGCTGGCGGTCGCGGCCGGGGGGCGGTTCACCCTGGGCTGGGACGGGGCCTGGGTCCTGTGGGTGGTCAGTGACGGCCTGCTCCCGATGGCAGTCCTCTTCGAACGAAACCAGGCGGCTCGCGACCAGCGGCGCCGGGCCGCCGACGGGCGGATGATCATCGCCCAGGCCCTGGGCCGCCTCGACCAGGGCGCCACCCCCGGCCGCACCGCCGAGGCGATCTGCCAGGACGCGGCGCACCTGCCCGGCGTGGACGCGGCCGGGCTACTGCACTTCAACGCCAGCGGCACCGCGATCCCCAGCGCGGTCGCCACCGCGGACCAGCGGAGCCCGCGGCTGCCGGTGGCCGCCGCGCTCCCGCCCCTGCGCACCCGGGACCTGCGGGCGCGCGCCGCCGGCGGCGCCTTCGTCGAGCGCCTGGACCCGGACGCCGAGCCCGAGGCCAGCGTGCGCCACCACCTGGAGCAGCTCCGGCGCGACGGGATCCGGGCCATGGCCCACGCCCCGATCGTCGTGGCCGGCCGGATGACCGGGATCCTCAGCGTCGCCCGCGGTGGGCGGACGGACGCCGAGGCCCTGGTGGACCTCACCGAGGCCCTGCCCTCCCTCACCGACCTGGCGGCGGTCGCGGCCGCCCTGCTGGGCCTGACCCGCCAGCGGCCGCGGCCCACGGCCCAGTCGCGGCGGGAGGTCGAGGCCATCCTGGAGCACCACACCTTCCACCCGGTCTTCCAGCCGGTCGTGACGGTGGCCGACCGGGTGCGCATCGGGCACGAGGCGCTGACCCGCTTCGACGGCGGCGCCGCCCCCGACCAGGTCTTCGCCAGCGCCGCCGGGGTCGGCCTGGACCAGGCCCTGGAGCTGGCGTGCCTGCGGGCCGCGGTGGCGGCGGCGGCGGGGCTGGAGCCGCCCGGGGCCTGGCTCAGCCTCAACGTCTCCCCCGACCTGCTGGTGGCGGCCCCCGCGGAGCTGGCCGAGGTCGTGGCGGCCGCCGGGCGGCCGGTGGTCCTCGAGCTGACCGAGCACGTGGTCATCGACGGCTACGGACCGGTGCGGGAGGCCCTCGCCCAGCTGGGCCCGGCGGTCCGGCTGGCGGTGGACGACGCCGGCTCGGGCTTCGCCAGCCTGCGCCACATCCTGGAGCTGCAGCCGGCCTTCATCAAGCTGGACATCTCGCTGGTGCGCGACCTCCACCGGGACCCGGCCCGGCAGGCGATGATCGCCGGGCTCGACGCCTTCGCCCGCCGCACCGGGTGCGCCCTCATCGCCGAGGGGGTGGAGTCGGGCTTGGAGCTGGACGAGCTCCGGGCCCTCGGCGTCCCCTACGCCCAGGGGTTCCTGCTGGGACGCCCTCTACCCGCGGGACACCGGCCGGCCGTTGCCAGCACCCACTCCGCCTCCGCCCTCTCTCCCACGGCGACGAGCGGCTCCTGCCGCTGACCCTGCCCTGAGGGGTGGGGCCGCCGGCGCTGTCGCCCATCACCGAGGTCCGGGGCGGTCGCGGCCCGGGCCGGGGCCGATGGGGCCTCCCGATGGGGCCCGGAGGCTTGGCTCGGCCGGTCGACCGGTCCACAATTCCAGCTGTGACCTGGCCGACCGGCACCGCCTCCCGGCTGGCGGCCCCTGCGCGCACCGGTGAGGCGGTCCCTCGCCCCACGGTCGAGGTGGTCCCGGTGCGGGGGCTGCCGATCGTGGCCGCGGCGCTGGTCGCGCTGGTGGTGGCGATCGTCGGCAACTGGCTCTGGGCCCTGGACTTCTTCCACGTGGTCGCCGGCGGCCTGTGGACCGCCATCGACCTCTTCGTGGGGCTGGTGGTGGGGCCCATCCTGGCCCGGCTCTCCCCGGCGGCGCGGGCCGAGTTCGCGGCCCGCTTCATGCCCAAGATGGTGCTGATCATGCCCACCCTGGTGACTCTCACCCTGGGCTCGGGCTTCCAGCTGGCCCGCAAGCTCGGCGACCTGGCCCCGGCCTTCGCCTACCACGGCTGGCTGGTGGCGTCCTTCATGGTGGTGGGGGTGATGGCGGTGATCGCCCTGGGGGTCCTGGAGCCGGCCAACATCGCCGTGCTCTTCGAGCTGCGCAAGCCCCATCCCGACGGGGCGGTGGTCGGCCGCCTGATGCGGCGCTTCGCCTACACCGCCGGGATCACCGGCCTGATGCAGGTCGCGACCCTGGTGATCATGACCCGGGTGGCGACGTGAGCACCGATCGGCCGGGCACCACCGGGGCCCCCGCCCGGGTGCCCCCGGTGGCGGAGATGGCGGTCCTGGCCCTGATCCTGATCGTGGCCGGAGGGGTCTACCTGGCCGCCCACATCCCCGGCCCCGTGTCCCTGGCCCCGGCGGTGGGCCTGCTGGCGGCGGCGGTGGCGGTGCTGGCCGGCGCGGCCGCCAGCCTGCGGCGCCTGGAGGCCTTCGCCTGGGGGAGCTTCCGCCAGGTGGGGGCCTGGGCGCTGCTGGCCTACGCCATCAGCGCGGGGATCCTGGAGCTGGTCTTCGTGCTCGACCGGGTCCCTCCGGCCGAGCTGGTGGTCCTGACCCTGATGCTGGTGGTGTACGCGGTGGACATCCCCCTCATCCTCGCCTTCTCGGTGGCCCGCCACCAGGGGGCGTCGCCCACCGCCTGAGGGTGGGGGCGCGGCCGGGGCCGGCCCCGCCTCCGCCGGCGCCCGCCAGCGGGTGCGGCGCCCCGGGGCTCCGCGGACCACGGGTCCACGGGCCGGACCCCGGATCGCGCCGGGTGCCCTGCGGCGCCGGCGCCCCGCCCCGGTGGGCCCGGAGCGGTCGCCCTGCCGTCTGGTCTGCGACCAGGGCCGGTCCCGCGTCGGACCCGGAAGGACACCGGCGTGGGCGCGCACCACACCGCCTTCATGCAGTGGGCATGCAGGCCATGCAGATGTGCATGATATGATGCGTCCGTGGCGAAGACCGTGCAGATTCGTGAGATCGACGACGAGGTGTACGCCGCCCTGCGGCGCCGGGGCGCGGCGGCCGGCCTGACGGTGCCCGAGCTGTTGCGTCGGGAGGCGACCCGCCTGGCCTCCCGACCGACGGTCGAGGAGTGGCTGGAGCGGACGCGGCGCCGGCGGAGCCCCATCACCCGGGCGGAGGTCGCCGCCGCCTTCGACGAGCTCCGCGGTCCGTGGCCCGATGCTGGTCGTTGACGCCTCCTGCCTCTACGAGGTGCTGGCCGGGACGATAGCGTCGGAGCCGATTCGTCGCCGGCTCGCCGCCGACCCGGACCAGGCGGCCCCGCACGTCATCGACGTGGAGGTGCTCGGCGTGGTCCGGCGGGCGCTGCTCCTGGGCCGTCTCGATCGCACCGCCGCGGACCAGGCGATCGATGACCTCCGCGAGTGGCCGGGCGAGCGCTACGGACATCGCATCCTCCTGCCACGGGCCTGGGAGCTGCGGGAGGCCATCCGTGGGTGGGACGCCATGTACGTCGCTCTGGCCGAGGCCCTCGGCGCGACGCTGGTCACCACCGACGGGCGCCTGGGGCGGGCGCCGGGGGCGAGGTGTCCGGTCGAGGTCGTGCCGGCCGCGTAGCGTCCGGGCGTGCCCCGCTGGCCGCGCCGCGCCTCTCGGGCCTATACTGTACGGAGAATCAGTAACAGCGCGGACCCCTCGGCCGAGCCGGCGCGGCGCGCTCGCCGGGCGGAGCGCCGGAGGCGATCCCCGTGGCAACCGTCACCCCCCTGCCCATCGACCTGGCTCGCGTCGACGCCCTGATCGAGCTGGAAGAGGCGGACTTCACCAAGCGGCACTCGCGGTCGGTGGCGCTGACCGCGCGGGCCCGGCGCTCGCTGGCCGGCGGCGTGGCCTCCAGCTGGCAGGACGCCCCACCCCACCCCATCTACATCCGCAGCGGGGCCGGGTCGCGGATCGTCGACGCCGACGGCCAGGAGTACGTCGACATGCACAACGGGTACGGGGTCATGGTGGTCGGGCACGCCCACCCGGCGGTGGTGCAGGCGGTGCAGGCCCGGATCGCCCTCGGCTCCCACTTCGCCCAGCCGACCGAGCAGGACCTGCTGCCGGTCAGCGAGGCCCTCCAGGAGCGGTTCGGCCTCCCGCTCTGGCGGTTCGGGAACTCCGGCACCGAGGCCACCCTGGACGCGGTGCGCCTGATGCGCGCCGCCACCGGGCGCGACCTGCTCCTGAAGGTCGAGGGCACCTACCACGGCCACCACGACGCGGTCATGGTCTCGGTCCTCCCGGACCCCGGCCTGATGGGCCCCCGGGACCACCCGGCCTCGGTGCCCCAGACCCTGGGGCTGCCCCGGGCCGTCACCGAGCTGACCCGGGTCGTGCCCTTCAACGACCTGCCGGCGCTGGAGCGGCTGCTGGACGAGTTGCGCGGCCGCGTCGCCGGGCTGATCATGGAGCCGATCATGATGAACATCGGGGTGGTGGCGCCGGTGCCGGGATACCTGGAGGGGGTGCGGGAGCTGACCCGGGCCCACGACGTCCTGCTGGCCTTCGACGAGGTCAAGACCGGGGCCACCGTGGCCTACGGCGGCGCCACCGGGCTGTTCGGGGTCCAGCCCGACCTCATCTGCCTGGCCAAGGCGATCGGCGGCGGGCTCCCCTGCGGGGCCCTCGGCGGCACCGCCGCGGTCATGGGGCTCATCGCCGACGGCACCATCGACCAGGTCGGGACCTTCAACGGCAATCCCCTGACCATGGCGGCGGCCCGGGCCACCCTGACCGAGGTCCTCACCCCGCCCGCCTACGAGCACCTGGGCCAGCTCCACGGGGAGCTGGCCCGCGGCTGCCAGGCGGTGATCGACCAGTACCGCCTCCCGGCCCACATCGCCGGCTTCGCCGCCAAGGGGTCGGTCACCTTTGCCGACCGGCCGGTGCGCGACTACCGGGATCACCTGGGCATCGAGGAGCGCGTGACCTACGCCTCCTGGCTGTTCCAGCACAATCGCGGGGTGTTCATGTCGCCATGGTCCAAGCAGGAGCAGTGGACGCTCTCGGTGCAGCACTCCCCGGCGGACGTGCGCCGCTACGTGGAGAACTTCGCCGCCTTCGCCGCCGCCCTGCGGACCTAGGCCCGGCCGGCCGATGAACCGACCCGCGCCCGCGGGGCCGCCGCCCCGCCCAGACGCGATCCGGGGCCGTCGCCGCCGCAAGGCCCCGGAGGTGCGGCGGCGCGAGATCCTGGAGGCGGCGGTGTGGGTGATGAGCCGCCGTGACCTGGCCGAGGTCCGCATCGCCGACATCGCCCGCAAGGCCGGGACCACCCCGGGCCTGGTCATCTACTACTTCGGGTCCAAGTACCGGACGCTGACGGAGGGGCTGGCCTATGCCGACGCCCGCTTCAACTCCAAGATGCTGGCGGCCCTGGGCGCGGAGGCCGGGGCCGGGGCGCGCCTGCTGCGGCTGCTGGAGGTCAGCTGTTGCGCCGGCCACGTGGCGTCACCGGAGTGGCGCCAGGAGTGGTGGGAGGACTGGGTCCTGTGGCTCAAGGTCTACGGGCTGGCGGTCAACAACCCCGAGGTGGCCGAGCAGCGGGTGGCGCTGGAGCGGCGCTGGCACGCGGCCCTGGGGGAGGTGATCCGGGCCGGCCAGGCCTCCGGGGAGTTCGCCGCCGTCGACCCGGAGGCCTTCACCCTGCGCCTGAGCGCCTTCCTCGACGGGCTGGCCATCCAGGCGATCATGAGGGAGGCCCTGATCACCTCCGAGCAGATGCTCGAAGCCTGCCTGCGCATGGTGCGCCTGGAGCTGGGCGCCGACCTGGGCCAGGGCGGCGCGGACTCGCCGTCCCCGGCGGTCGCGGGGCCCGCCGCCGCCAGCTGACGGGCTTCTCGCCCGCCCGGTCGCCGGCCGGGCCGGCCCTCAGCCGCCGGCGGCCTGGGGCCAGGTGGTGAAGAGCCCGGGGCCCCGCTTGCGCAGCTCGTTGCCCAGGATGAGGCGCTGGATCTCCGAGGTCCCTTCCCAGATCCGGTCCACCCGCAGGTCCCGGTAGAGGCGCTCCACCGGCTGCTCCCGCATGTACCCCCGGCCGCCGAAGATCTGGACGGCGCGGTCGGCGATGCGGCCGGCGGTCTCCGAGCAGACCAGCTTGACCGCGCTGACCAGGCCGTGCAGGTCGCGCCGGCCGGCCCCGCCGCGGGCCGCCTGCCAGGCCACCCGGTAGCAGAGCGCCTGGGCCGCCATCAGCTCGGCCGCCATGTCGGCGAGCATGAACTCGATCCCCTGGAAGTCGATCAGGGTGGCGTCGAACTGCCGCCGCTCGCGGGCGAAGGCGGTGGCGAGCTCCAGGGCCCGGGTGGCCGCCCCCACGGTCCGGGCCCCGATCATGAGCCGCTCCTCGACGAACCAGTCCCGGGTCAGCTCCAGCCCCTGGCCCACCGCGCCCAGGACCTGCTCGGGGCCGAGGTGGACGTCGTCGAAGGCGTAGATGGGGTGGGCGAAGACGTAGGTGTGCATGTAGTGGGGCGTTCGCACCACCCGGACCCCGGGCTGGTCCACGTCGACCAGGAAGAGCGTGGCCTGCTCGGGATCACCGTCGACGTGCGCGTGCACCAGGAGGAAGTCGGCGACGTCGCCGTCGGTGACGTGCCACTTCTCGCCCGAGAGGCGGTAGCCGTCGCCGTCGCGGAGGGCGGCGGTGCGCACCATGCGGGGGTCGGAGCCGGCCTGCTCCTCGGTGATGGCGTAGGCGTCGTGCCGCTCCCCCCGGCAGGCCGGGCCCAGGTAGCGGGCCCGCTGCGCCGGCGTGCCCGCGCCCAGCGGGAGGGACGGCCGTCCGGGGACCGACCAGAGCCCGCCGGTGGCCCGGCCCAGCTGCTCCTCGACGAGCACCTGCTGGAGCAGGTCGAAGCCCTGCCCGCCGTCGGCGACGGCGTGGTTGGGGGCGTTGAGCCCTGCGGCCCGGGCCGCCTGACGGATGGCCCCCAGGCTCTCCGGGCTCAGGCCGCCCCGCTCCTCGCACTCCAGCTCGCGGGGGAGGAGGTGGGCGTCGCAGAAGGCCCGGGCCCGGTCGCGGATCTCTCGGTCGGCGGGGTCAAGCTGCAGGTCCACGGAGCTCCTCCTCGGGATGGGCCCGCGCCGGCGGGCGGGGCGGCGGGTCGGGGCGGCGGGGCTCGACCAGGACCTCGACGGCCCAGCAGCCGGTCGGCCCGCAGACGAGGGGGTTGATGTCGAGGGCCGCGATCCGGTCGCCGAGGCCCAGCGCCAGGGCCCCCAGCCGCACCACCGCCTCCAGCACCGTCGACAGGTCGGCGGGCGGCCGCCCCCGCACCCCGCCCAGGAGGCGGTCGGCGCGCAGGCGCCCCAGCATGGTGTCGGCCAGGGCGCGGTCGATCGGGGGCAGGCGGACGCAGCGGTCCTGGCGCCATTCGACCCGGACCCCGCCGGTGGCCACCACCACCAGGGGCCCGACCATCGGGTCGTGGAGCAGGCCCAGCGCCAGCTCCACCCCGGGCGGGGCCATGGCGGCCACGACCGCCTGGGGCCCGAGCCGCTGGGCCATCTCGGCATAGGCGGCGGCGACCGCCTCCGGCCCCTGCAGCCCGAGGCGCACGCCGTCCGCCTCCGACTTGTGGACGATCCCCGGGGCCGCGGTCTTGAGGGCCACCGGGCCCTCGAGGCGGCGGGCGGCCCGGGCCGCCGCCCCGGCCGAACGCACCCGCACCGCGGTCACCGTGGAGAGGCCGTACGCGCGCAGCAGCGC
>JAKABB010000133.1 GCA_021802045.1 bacterium | reverse complement strand
GGGGGCGGGCGCCGCCGCCGGGTGACGGTGGCCCGGTCCCCGGCGCCGGCCCGGGCGGGCGCCGGGGAGGCCAGGGTGGGGCCGTCGTCGATCCGGGAAGGGGTGCTCGCCGCCACCGCGTCGAGCCGGTCGGTCTGGTTGGGGTACGCCGCCGGCAGGTCCGAGGGCTCCAGGTTGACTGCGCGCCACGGTGGCCGCGGCGCCGTTGGCAGGGCACTGGCGAGGAGGGGCGGCGGGACCCAGCCCTGCGGCGTGATGGGCTCGGGGCCGCCGTTGTCGCCTGGGGCCGGCCCCCGGTCCTCGGCCGACACCGGTTCCGGCGAGGCCGCGGGGTCGGGCACCGCGCCCTCGGCCGGTGGTCCTGCCGGGGCGGCGGCCCCGGGGGGCTCGAGGGCGCTGGGGCTGACCAGCTCCGGCCCGGCGGTGCCGGCCGTGGGCAGCTCCGGCGCCAGGCCGGTGGGTTCGGGCGGCGGCGGGTCGAACGCCTCCCAGCCGGTGCTGCTGGGGGCGACGGTGGCTGGCTCCGCGGTCGCCTCGGTGGATGCGCTCGGTGTAGGAGGTGGCTGGTCGCCGGTGGCGCCGACCGGGGCGTCGGTGGGCAAGGGCGGTTCCCTGTCGATCACGGCGGGCCCGCTCGCGTCCTCTGGCTGGGACGCGTCGGTGAGCTCGGTCGCCGGGGCCTCGCTGTCCGCGAGCTCCGCGGTGGCGGCACGCCCCGGGCCTGGCTCATCGGCCGAGCCGCCTTCGGCCCACGGGCCCTCGGCTGCCGGCGGGGCGGGTGCTGAGCCGTCGGCCTCCTCGGCGATCACCTCCGCGGGGGGGGCGGCCGGCACCACCGCGTCGAGGTCCACCGGTCCCACGGCGCCGACCCCGGTCGGCGGCTCCGCCTCCGCGGCCTGGTCGCGCTCTCCGGTCGGCCCAACCTCCGCGGCCGCGGGGTCGAGGTTCGGCTCCGGCTCGGGCAAGGAGGCCGGCGCGAGCCCCACCGGCGGCGCGGCCAGGCCGGCCCCGGTGGCTCCCTGGCCCCCGTCGGGAGCGGTGGCGGCCGTGCTGAGGCCGGGCACCTCGATCTCCGGGACGCTCTCTCCCGCGGCGTCGGCCGCCGGGCCGCCGGGCTCGGCGGCCGGGTCGGCGGCCGATGCCGTCGCCGGCTCGCCCTCGGCCACCGGCAGCGGCGGCAGCGCCGCGCCCGCGGCGATGGGCGGCTCTGTGACCTTGGTCCGGGACAGGAGGGCCTCGATGGTGAGGTCTGGCAGCGCGAGCCGGGGAAGGCCGGCGATCCGCTCGGTCTCCTCGCGCAGGTACTGCAGGCCGGTGCGGCAGCGGTCACAGCTGACCAGGTGGGCCTCCAGCTCGGCCTGTCGCGGCGTGGCCAGCTCGCCGTCCAGGGCGCAGCTGAGGGTGAGCAGGCTGCACTTCATCAGAAGGCGATGTCCCGGTAGATGCTGCCGAACTCCCGGCGGGCGGCGGCCACCAGGCGCGCCGCCGCCTCGGGCGAGCACTCGAGAGCCACCCCGACGCCGCGGTAGTCGAGGCCGGCCAGATCCCGCAGCAGCAGCGCCGCGCGACGGTCGGGGGTGGTGGCCATCAGCGCCCGCTTGGTGGTGTTGACCCGCGCCACCGCCGCCGCGTCGGCCCCCAGGCTCAGCAGGGGCGGGGCCTTCTTGAAGAGGCGGGTCAGGCCGCGCCGCTCCGCGGGGTAGCGCTGGCGCTGCCGGCAGGCGCGGGTCACGGCCCGGTAGAGGACCGCCCGCCCGTCCCGCTCGAGGCTGGCCGGCGGGAAGCGCCGGGCCTGGTGCAGCCCGGCCGCGACGTAGGCGAGCGCGTCCTGAGGATCGCCCATCAGGTGCGTGGCGTACGTCACCAAGGCGTCGACATGCTGGCGGGCAAGCCCCTCCAGCGTGCTCGCGGCGGTCTCGGATCGTTCCAGGACGCTGTTCATAACGTGGCGTGCATCGGCACGCGAGCTCTGCCGAAGCATACGCAACTCCCTGTCCCAAGGCAAGCTGCCCCACAATGCGATGGGCGGTGCCACCGGGGCAGGGCGCCGCCCGACTCGGGGCCGCCGCCACCGGCGCTGCCACGAACGTTGTGCCGGCCCCGCCTGGAGTCCACGTCACTCCCATGGGCTTCTCGTCCGGTGCCGACGGCCCCCTCCTCGACCCGCAGGAGCTGGAGCAGGAGCTCGACCGCCTGGTCGGGGCGGCCTTCGTCGAGTCCGCGCTGCCCATGTGCGTGACGGCGCTGGACCATCGGATGCTGCGGGTCAACGACGCCTTCGGCCAGATGGTGGGCCGGCCGGCGGCCGAGCTGCGCGGCCAGCCCTACACGGCGATCACCCACCCCGAGGACCGGCCGGCCAGCCGCCGGCACACCTCCAGGGTGGCCGAGGCCGGTCGGGCCCGGTCGCTGGAGAAGCGCTACCTGCGCGCCGACGGGACCATCGTCTGGGGCCATCTCACCACCACCCCCCTGCGAGACCGGTCGGGCCGGATCATCGCCCTCTTCAGCCAGGTGCGGGACGTCACCGCGGCGCGCGCCCTCCAGGACCGCCTGCGCCGGCTGTCGCACCTGCACGGCGCCCTGGTCGAGACCGGGGAGGCGATGATCCGGGCCACCACCGAGCAGGAGCTCTTCCAGGCGGCCTGCGACATCGCGGTCCGCCACGGCGAGCTGCGCATGGCCTGGGTCGGCCGCATCGACCCGGGCACGGGCGACATCCGGCCGGCGGCGGCCGCCGGGGTCCAGACCCGATTCCTGAAGGGGATCCGGGTCTCGGCGCTGGACACGCCAGAGGGCCAGGGCCCCTCCGGCCTGGCGGTGCGCACCGGCCGCCACGACGTCCGCCAGGACCTCCTGGCCGACCCGACCCTGGAGCCGTGGCAGGCCCGATCCCAGCGGGCGGGCTTCCGCTCGGTGGCCGCCTTCCCCCTGCGGGTGGGCGCCACCGTCCGCGGCACCCTGGTGGTCTACGCGGGCGTACCCGGGTTCTTCGACGACGAGGTGGCGGCGCTGCTGGACCGGCTGGCGGCCAGCATCTCCTTCGCCTGGGAGGCCCTGGAGCGGCTGGAGCGGGAGCGGCAGGCGCTGGCCGAGCTGGCCTGGGGGAGCGAGCAGGCCCGCCTGACCTTCGAGCAGACCAGCGTGCCCCTGGCCACCGTCGACACCGGCGGCCGGTTCCTCCAGGTCAACCGGGCCTTCGGCGCGCTGGTCGGCTGGCCGGTCGCCGAGCTGGTCGGCCGCGAGGTGGACGAGGTGCTGCACCCCGAGGAGCGGGAGCAGGTCCGGGCCCGGATGACCGCCATCCTGGGCGAGGGCGCTGGCGAGCACCGGGAGCTGCGGCGCCGGTTGCGGCGGCGGGACGGGCGGCTGGTCTGGTTCGAGGGCTCGGCGGCCCGCCTGCTGGGCCGGGACCAGCAGCAGCCGGTCCTGGTCGTCCAGGGGGTCGACATCACCGCCCGGGTCGAGGCCGAGGCCCTGGCGGCCCAAAGGGCCGCCCAGCAGGCGGCGGTGGCGGAGCTGGGCCGGGAGGCCCTGGCCGAGGGAGACCTGGCCCGCCTCCTGGATCGGGCGGTGGCCGTGATCGCGCAGGGGCTGCGAGTGGAGATCGCCGGGGTCCTCGAGCTGGACCCCGGCGGTGACACCCTGCGGCTGCGGGCCGCCACCGGCCTGCCGGCCGCGCTGCTCCACGGCACCACGGTCCCCGCCGGGCCGGGCACCCCGGCGGGGTACGCCCTCCGCAGCACGGCGCCGGTGGTCGTCGACGACCTTGAGGCGGAGACCCGGTTCGACGGGGTGGTCGCCCTGCGGCAGTGGGGGGCGCGGTCCGGGGTCAGCCAGGCCATCCGGGCCGGCGAGCGTCCCTGGGGAGTCCTCTCGGCGTACACCACGGTGCCGCGCGAGTTCGCCGTCGACGAGGTGCACTTCCTGGAGGGGGTCGCCAACGTGCTCAGCGCGGCGGTGGTGCGTCAGCGCGCCGAGCAGGAGGTGCAGCGCCAGGCCCTCCACGACGCCCTCACCGGCCTGCCCAACCGGATCCTCCTCCAGGACCGCCTCGATGTGGCCCTGGGCCGTCTGCTCCGCGACCCCCGCCACCTGGCGGCGATGCTCCTCGACCTCGACCGGTTCCAGGTGGTGAACGACAGCCTGGGCCACCAGGCCGGGGACGAGGTCCTGGTCCGGCTGGCGTCCCGGGTCCGGGCCGCGCTGCGGCCCAGCGACACCCTGGCCCGGGTCGGGGGGGACGAGTTCGTGCTGGTCTGCGAGCAGATGGGGGGGGCCGACGAGGCGGTGGGGGTGGCCCGGCGGGTCCTCGAGCTGCTGGCGGAGCCCATGGACATCCAGGGGCAGGAGGTGGTGGTCACCGCCAGCCTGGGGATCGCCATCACCATCGACCCCGCCGCCTCCACGGCCCAGCTGCTGCAGGAGGCCGGTGCCGCGATGTACCACGCCAAGAGCGGCGGGGGCGCCCGCCTGGCCGTGTTCGACAACCCCATGCGCTCCCGCTTCGCCAACCGCATCCGGGTCGAGACCGACCTGCGCCACGCCGTGGCGCGGGGCGAGATCGTGTGCCATTACCAGCCGGTGGTGGCGCTGGCCTCGGGGGCCGTCGTGGGCGCGGAGGCGCTGGTGCGCTGGGCCCATCCCACCCGCGGGCTGGTTCCCCCGGCGGACTTCGTCCCGCTGGCGGAGGAGGTGGGGGAGATCACGCGGATCGGGCTGTTCGTCCTCCAGGAGGCCTGCCGGGCGACGGCGCGCTGGGCGGCGATGCGCGACGCCCCGCTGGGCATCGCGGTCAACCTCTCGGTGCGACAGCTGCAGGACCCCGGTCTGGTCCCGGCGGTGGCCCTCTGCCTGGCGGACACCGGCCTGCCCCCGGCCGACCTCTGCCTGGAGATCACCGAGACCAGCGTCATCGTGGACTCGCGCTCCGCGGTCTCGGTCCTGGCCCAGCTCAAGGCGCTGGGGGTGGCGATCGCCGTCGACGACTTCGGCACCGGCTACTCCTCGGTGTCCCACCTGCGCCGGTTCGCCCTCGACCAGCTGAAGATCGACCGCTCGTTCGTCACCGGCCTGGCCACCGACGCCCAGGACCTGGCCCTGGTCGACGGGGTGGTCAAGCTGGCCCACTCCCTGGGGCTGACCACCTCCGCGGAGGGGGTCGAGACCGCCGAGCAGCTGGCGGTGCTGCGCCGCCTGGGTTGCGACTACGCCCAGGGCTTCCTGATGGCGCGCCCGCTGCCGCCCGCCGCCTTCGAGGCCCTCTGGCTCAGCGGGCGCACCTGGTAGCGCCGCCCGGGCCCTGCCGGCCGGTCGGGCGCAGGCGCTGCCAGTCGCCCCCCGCCGGCCCCGGCCCCTCCGCCCCGATCGATCGGTAGGCGCCGGGGGGGATGCCGATGTCGACCACCCACAGCCGGCCCACCACGGCCCGGGGGGCGACCAGGCACCCGTGCTTGGGGATGCCCAGCATGGCGGTGTCCGCGGCCCGCACGCAGGGGTCGTGGACCCGGCCGGTGGTGCCGTCCAGCCCGCTCGGCACATCGATGCTGAGCACCGGCACCGGGCCCGCGGCGGCGGTCGCCCGGATGGCGGCGGCCTGCCGGGGCCGGGGGGCGTCGCGCAGGCCCGTGCCCAGCAGCCCGTCGAGGATCAGCCGGGCCCCGGCCAGGGCCGGGCCCAGGGCCCCGTCCCCGTCCCCGTCGCCGACCGCCACGCCGCAGCGCTGGGCCCGGTCCAGCTCGGCCGCCGCCGGCTCCCGCAGCCCGGCCCGGTCGGCGACCAGGACCGCGCGCACCTCCACCCCCCACGCGGCCAGGTGGCGGGCCGCCGCCAGCCCGTCGCCGCCATTGTTCCCGCCGCCGGCGAGGACCACGATCGGGCCCGCCCCGCGGGTCCGTCGCCAGGCCAGGCGCGCCAGCTGGAACCCGGCCAGCGTCATCAGCAGCGCCGGCGGGACGCCGGCCGCCGCCGCCGCCCCGGCGAGGGCCTGGGCCTGGGCCGCGCTGACGCCCAGCGTCG
>JAKABB010000132.1 GCA_021802045.1 bacterium | reverse complement strand
GCGGCGCTGCGCCGGCTGGCCGGCGGGGCCGGTCCCGACGCCGGCATGGTGACGGCCGCCGCCCACGCCGGCGACGCCCTGGCACTGGAGGTGCTGGAGCGGGCCGGTCGCTGCCTGGGGCTGGCCCTGGGCGGCCTGATCAACCTGCTGGACCCGGACGTGATCGCGGTCGGCGGCGGGGTGGTGCGCAGCGACGACCTGGTCTGGACCGCGGCCCTCGGCCACGTGGGCGAGGTCAGCTTCCCCGCCCCCCGCGCGCACTGCCGGCTGGAGCGGGCCGGACTCGGGGACGACCAGGGCCTGATCGGGGCGATCGAGTGGGCGCGCGCCCGCTTCGCCCCACGCTGACGGCCGTCGCGGGGCGGCCGCCCGCCCCCCGCCCCGCCCGCCCCATCCCCTCGCCCCTGGCCCTGCGCCAGGCGCTGCCGGCGATGGCGGCGGCGCTCCAGGCTCGGGTCTGCCTGGTGGGGGGGTACCCGCGGGACCTCCTCCTGGGCCGGGAGCCGCGGGCCGATCTGGACCTGGTGGTGGAGGGGGCCGGCGCGGGGGCCGCCGCCGAGTGGCTGCGCCGGCACTGGCGCCGCCCCGAGCCGGTCTTGGTCTTCGAGCGGTTCGGGACCGCCCAGCTGGCCTGCCGGCGCCTGGGCGCCGACCTCACGGTGGAGTTCGTGCAGGCCCGCTCCGAGGCCTACCGGCCGGAGAGCCGCAAGCCGTCGGTGCGCCCGGGCACCCTGGCGGAGGACATCTGGCGGCGGGACTTCACCGTCAACACCCTCCTGCTCGACGGCCAGGGCGTGATCCTGGACCTGACGGGCCATGGCCTCGACGACCTGCGGCGGCGGCTGCTCCGCACCCCCCTCGACCCGGAGGAGACCTTCGCCGAGGACCCGCTGCGGATGCTGCGGGCGGCTCGCTTCGCCGCCCAGCTCGACTTCGAGCCGGCGCCGGGGCTGGCGGCGGCCATGCGCCGGGCGGCCGGCCGCATCCGGATCGTCTCCGTGGAGCGGATCCGCGACGAGCTCCTCCGCCTGGTGGTCGCGCTCCACCCCGTCCGAGGGCTGCGGCTGCTGCGCGACACCGGGCTGTTGGCCGAGGTGGCGCCCGAGCTGCAGGCCATGGTCGGGGTGGAGCAGGGCGGCTACCACGTCGGCGACGTCTTCGAGCACACCGCCCTGGCCTGCGAGGTGGCCAGCCCCACCCGCCTGGTCCGGCTGGGGGCCCTCTGCCACGACATCGGCAAGCCGGTGACGGCGGCCCGGCAGGGGGAGCGGTGGACCTTCCACCGCCACGCCGAGGTCGGGGCCGAGATGGCGCGGGCCATGCTCCGGCGCTGGCGGCTCGGCCACGAGGAGGCCGACCAGGTGGCGCAGCTGGTCCGCCTGCACATGCGGCCCATCCAGTACCGGTCGGCCTGGGAGGACCGGGCGGTGCGCCGCCTGTGGCACGATGCCGGCCCGCTGGTCGGTCCACTCCTGGAGGTGGCCCGGGCCGACACCCGAGCCTCCCGCTACCCCTCCGGCGACGACCTCGAGGAGCTGGCCCGGCGGCTGGAGGCGGTGGGCACGGCCCACCCCCAGGGGCTCCGCCCGGCGCTGGACGGGCACCAGCTGAAGCGGCGCTTCGGGTGGCCCGACGGCCCCTGGATCGGGCGGGCCCAGGCGGCGCTGGTGGAGGCGGCGCTGGAGGGGACGCTGCAGCCCGGCGATCCCGACGACGCCGAGGCCCACCTCCGCCGGGAGCTGGCGCGCTGGGCGCCCCGGGCGGGTGAGCGGGGGGGGCCGGCCCCCGCGTAGCCGTCGGCGCTGGCCCGGGCCAACCGGCTTGGCGGCCCCGGGGCCAGCCAGCCACCCGCACGCCTGGATCCCGCTGGTTCGCGTGGACGACCGGACCCCGTCGGCGCCGCGTCCCCTCCTGCGGAAGGGCAGGATCCTGGCCGCGGAGCGCGACCCGTCGATCCCCACCGTGCTGACGGACCCGCTGGAGGCGATGGTGGCCGGCGGCCGTCCCCCCGCTGCGGGCCGCGTGAGCGCTGAGCGCCCGCCACACCAGCGCGGGGGCCAAGCACCTGCCGGCGGTGGAGTCGCCGGCGGACCCGGCGGGGGCCGGGGCGGCGCCCTCAGCGCGCGGGGCGAACAGCTGCTCCCCCGCTGCGCCAGAGTGAGCGGAGATGACCTTGAAGGAGTGGGCAAGGCGTCCATCCGGTGCCCCCCCATCGGTGGTTCCGGGAGGGGAGGCTGCCGGCGCCGGCGCGCCGCGGCGGAGGCCTGATCCTGGTCGACGCGGCAGGCCCAGCGGCTGCCGGGGGCCGGGGGGCCGTCTGCGCGCGCGTCGCGGCGGCGGGCCCGCACGCCGAGCTCGACCGGCCGGGGGCCGGGGTCACGGCGTGGGCGACGGGGGCGGGCTCCGCGCTCAACGGCCAGCGGCGCCGGTTCCTGGCCCTGCCGCGGGAGGAGTCGGTGGCGACGATCGGGGTCGAGCCCCGGGATCGGGTTGCCCGCTTCGGCGCGGATCACGGGGAGGCCGCGCTGGCCGCGCAGAGGCGCCGGCTGCGGGGGGGTGGACCCCGCCGAGGTCGACGACGACCGGGTCCGGGACGCGACCGGGGTCCGCCCCGCCCCGTGCGCCCGCCTCTGCGGCCGCCGGGCCGCGAGGCATCGGGCGGCGCGATCGGTGATCCGAGCGTGGGCAGGCCGACGTTTGCGAGGGTGCAGCGGAGATCGGGGGCCTGGCGGCAGCTACGGATGGTGCCCGGCAGCTGCTGCAGCCGGCGCAGGGAACGGGGAACCAGGTCTTGCCACTGGGCTGGACCGGTGATCACCTGACGACCCCGCGGTGGTTCTCCACCTGCCGCCCACCCACTGGTCGCGGTTGAGCTCCACGGCGGAGGGCGGCCGGTGGAACAGCCGGAGCCGGCCGTGGGTCTGCTCGATGAAGTCCTGGACCATGCGGGCCTGGTGGGTGGAGTGGTGGTCCACGCCCAGGAACACGGGCCGCTCGTGGCTGGGCATGAGCCGGTGCAAGAACTCCCCGAAGACGGGGGCGGTCATGCGCTGCGGGGTCACCATGAACCGGAGCTGCCCCTTGGCGGAGACCGCGGAGATCAGGCTCCTGCCGAGGCGGCTCCCGGGGGTGTGTCCCAGCGGCGTCCGGCCGGGCGACGCCCAGGGGGCTCGCGGTGGTGGTCGGCGCGGATCCCGGCTTCACCGCCGAAGTGGATCGCCGCCGTTCCTGCCCGGCCAGCTTCCGGATGGCCGGGTGCTCCTCCTCCCGCCACCGCCGCGCCGCTGCCGGATCCTGCTGGCAGGCCCGGAACAGCGGTCGCTGGGGGGCTCAACCCCAGGCGTCGCCACATCCGGCCCACCGCGGACTCACCGAGGCTGACCCCGAATTCGCGCCAGATCCCCTCCTGAATCATCGAGCGGGTCCAGAGCGCAAACGGGCAGCGCAGCTGCCAGGGGTTCTTGCCGGCGATGAGGCGCAGCAACCGCTGCACCTCCTGGGGGCCCAGCCTGCTGGGCCGCCCCGGCACGGGTTGGGCCTCCAGGGCTGCCCCTCCCCCCTTCCGGAACCGGCCCGGCCACTCGTGGATCACCGAGCGGTGGAAGCCCAGAGCCTTGATGACCCCCATCCCGTACCCGAGCGTCTGCAATCGCCCCACGACCGCCGCGAACACGCTCCACCGGCATGAGCTCGCGGTTGACGAGGGTGGATGCTCGCAATAAGCTCCCGTCACCGGTCCCGGGGCGGCCGGGGATGGGTCAGGAGGCGGGGGGGATGGCGGATCGGCCGACCAGGGCGAGCGCGCCCAACATGTTCGACTACTCTTCCGAGCAGGCCTCCTTCCAGCTGACGGTCCCGCTCCGATTCAACTTCGTCCAGGACGTGCTCGAGCCACTGGCCGTGGCTCACGGTTCGGAGTTGGGCCTCCTGTCGCTGGGCCCGGGCGGCGAGGTGCTGGGCCGGCACACCTTCTCCGACCTGGCGGTGGCCAGCCGGCGGGTCGCGAACCTGCTGATCGGTCTGGGGGTCGCCAAGGGCGATCGGGTCTTCGTGATGCTCCCGCGGATACCGGAGTGGTACTTCGTCGTGCTGGGGGCCATCCGGATCGGGGCGATCCCGATGCCGGCCACATCGCAGCTCACGCCGCGGGACGTCGCCTACAGGATCGCCAGGGCCGAAGCGCGGTTGGCGGTCACCGACACCGACGGTGCGGCCAAGCTGGACCAGGTGCGGGGGGAGCTGCCCTCTTTGAAGGAGATGGTGGTGGTGGGGGAGCAGCCCAGTTCGGCCTGGCGGCCCCTGGGGCAGCTCATGGAGCGGGCCTCCAGCGAGCCCCCGGGCGGGCCCGGCACCGAGGCCGACGATCCGATGCTGATCTACTTCACCAGCGGAACCGTGGCCCACCCCAAGATGGTGCTGCACACCCAGGCCAGCTACGGGATAGGGCACCGGATCACGGCCCGCTTCTGGCACGACCTCAGGCCCGGCGACCTGCACTGGACGGTGTCGGACACCGGCTGGGCCAAGGCTGCCTGGGGCAAGCTCTTCGGGCAGTGGTCCGAGGGAGCGGCGGTCGTGCAGATGAACATGGGCAAGCCGGACCCGGACCTGATCCTGGACGTCATCGCTCGGAACCGGGTGACCACCTTCTGCGCGCCCCCGACCCTCTACCGCTCCCTGGTCCTGACCGACCTGCGCAGGCCCGACCTGTCGGGCCTGCGCCACTGCACGGCTGCCGGCGAGCCCCTGAATCCGGAGGTGATCCGGGTGTGGCAGGAGGGGGTGGGGCTGCCCGTCTACGACGGCTACGGACAGACCGAGACGATCAACGTGGTCGCCAACTACCGCTGCCTGCCGATCCGGCCTGGGTCGATGGGCAGGCCCGTGCCGGGCATGGATGTTGACATAGTTGACGATGACGGCAATCCGGTGGCCGATGAGGTCGAGGGGAACATTGGAGTCCGGGCGCACCCCCAGCGCCCGGTGGGGCTGTTCAGCGGCTACTACCGCGATCCTGAGGCCACCAGGGCCGCCTTCCGCGGCGACTTCTACCTCACCGGGGACCGGGGTCGCCGCGACCCGGAGGGCTACCTGTGGTTCTCCAGTCGCTCGGACGACGTGATCACCTCCTCCGCCTACCGCATAGGTCCGTTCGAAGTCGAGAGCGCCCTGGTCGAGCACCCCGCGGTCGCCGAGGCGGCGGTGGTGGGCAAGCCCGACCCCCAGCGGACTCAGATCGTCACCGCCTTCGTGATCCTGGCGCCTGGCTTTGCGGCGAGCGATCAGCTGGGCCGGGAGCTGCAGGAGCACGTGAAGAAGGTGACCGCCCCCTACAAGTACCCGAGGGAGATCCGTTTCGTGGACGAGCTGCCCAAGACGGTGAGCGGCAAGATCCGCCGCTCCGAGCTGCGCGAGCGGCTGCGCGCTGAGGAGGGTTGACAGCGGCTCCGCTGTTGCTGGCGACCATTTCGCTGGGGTGGTGCAATGGCGCGGAGCGGCGGCGGCGGCGGGAGGCCCTCACCGCGCTGACGGGCGACGGTACACTGAGCTCCTGTCGCTGGCGAGCCCGGGCCATGGGTCCCGAGTCGCCGGCTGGCCAGGGCACAGGAGCGATGGTCCGGCGCCTCCGCTCGATCCGCCGCCTCTTCTTCGAACTGCCGGGCCAGGTGAAGCTTGCTTACTGCCTGGCCCGGGATCCCCGCATGCCTCGGGTTCGGACCCTGGTCGCGGGCGGGGCCGTGGCCGCCATCCTCTCGCCGGCGGTGGAGATCCCGCTCTGGATCCCCGTCATCGGCCAGCTGGACACTCTGGCCCTGCTCCTCCTGGCCCTCAGCCTGTACGTCGACCGGGCCCCGGCGGAGCTGCGGGCGGAGCTGCAGGCCCAGGTCCAGGCGGGCACGTCCCGCTTCGACCGGGACCTGGCGGCGGGGGGGACGGCCGCGGTGCGGCTGGCGCGCTGGATCGAGGCCCAGGCCCGCCACGCCCGGCCCCGCGGCCGCCGGCCGTCGCCGAGCCCGGC
>JAKABB010000131.1 GCA_021802045.1 bacterium | reverse complement strand
TCGCCGCCGAGCACGCGATCCGGGCCAAGCGCTCCGAGAACCGCATCGACACCCACTACCACCAGGCCGTCCACCAGGTCCTGGACGGCTCCACCCAGGACGTCTTCCGGGTCCTGCGGATCCGGGAGGTCTACCGCCACCTGAAGAACTCGGCCGACTGCATCGACCGGGCCGCGGACAAGATCTCGATCATTGTGATCAAGCGCAGTTGAGGGCCGCAGCAGCGCTCGGCACGGCGCCGGAAGGTCCTTCCAGATGAAGCAAGAGCAGCACCAGTGGACGCCGGGGACAAGCGCTGGGACGGTGCCGGCGCCGACTCCCGACTGCGCCGGATTCCGTGCCTCTCGGCCAGCGCTGGTCCTGGCAGCTCACGCCGACGGGAGTAGTGCGCCCACGGCCGGGGATGCCCTCTCTGCGGGGTTGGCACTTCCGGCACCCACCGACGTGGGGGCTTTGGTCGTGCGTGACGCGTCGCCAGGCCACTGCCGCGACTCCACGGTCAGGGGGACATGCTCTGGCCCGGTCGTGGCGCGGACTCTCCTCCGACCGGTACCATCCCCTGGCGCTGCTGGGGATCGCAGGTCCTGGGTGCCCGACTACGCAGCGCTTGCCCAGCCCCCCCTCAGCCACTTCTGGCTTTCGGCCCAACCGTGGCCTGGGTGGGCTTCGCCAGGGACCTGCCCCGAGCACAGTGAGCAGCCGACAGGAAGCGGAGAGGTGCCCCGCAGCTACCGCTTGACTCGACTCCCGGCCGTCTGCTGTCCTGAGCTGACTCCCCTTCGGAGGAGCCAGTGAGCCACCAGCTCCTGGCGGCGGTCGCGCTCAGCGATGGGCAGGGATGGCGCCAGATGGGCGAGCTCGCCATAGCCCTGCTTCTCTCGGCCCTGATCGGGCTGGAGCGCGAGATCCGACAGAAGAGCGCCGGGCTCCGCACCCACACCTTGGTGGGTGTGGGTGCGGCCCTGTTCATGCTCATCAGCAAGTACGGCTTCAACGATGTGGTCCGGCCCGACCTGATCATCCTGGACCCTTCCCGAATGGCCGCGCAGATCGTCAGCGGGGTCGGCTTTCTGGGTGCGGGCCTGATCTTCATGCGCCGGGACTCGATCCGAGGGCTGACCGCGGCGGCCGCGATCTGGCTCACGGCTGCGGTCGGAGCCGCCTCCGGGGCGGGCCTGCTGCTGCTGGCCGTCGCCGTCTGCGCCGTCTACTTCATCGTCACCCTGGCATTCCCCCCCCTGGTCCGACACCTGCCCCGGTCCGCCACGGCGATCTCGGTGCTCACCGTGCGATACCCCGATGGCCGGGGTGCCCTGCGCACGATCTTGCGAGTGGTGACCGACCGTGGCTTTGTGATCGGCGAGATCTCGACCGAGGCAGACCGTACGGGGGCGCAGGCCGGGGGTCCGATGGCGACGTTGGCGACCCGCCGCTTGGTCGCGGTGCGGCTCCAGATCCAGGGCAAGGGGTCGGTCAGTGACCTGGTGGCGTCCCTTTCCGACGTTCCTGATGTCGACGTCGTGATCGCCGACGACGCCAACGTCGTGGACGGATAGGTGGGTGGCGCGGGCTGGTGGCTCCGGCGGTGCTGACGCCAGCTCCCGAGCGGCCGCCGGGCCGGAGGGGCACGCTCTTCGCCGGGCGGACGGGCCCATGTCACTCAGGCCTCAAGGAGCGCCTCCACCGCGAGGTCCGCTGGGGCGCTGACGGGGTGGGGGGCTTCCCCAACCGGGCTTTGGGCACCGGCGACCCGCGACTCAGGGCTTCGCGGTCCTCCCCCCGCAGGGCCCGCGGCACCACCTCCGTCCTCCACCGCGGAGACCAGCGGCCACGGTCACCCGAACCGCCGGCCTCCCCCCTGATCCGGCTCCGCCGGTCGGTCATACAGCCACCTCCTGGTTGATCCCTTGGTCAGCCCAACCAGGGGCCCAAGGAGTTCGTGGGCCAGGGGACTGGGGCTTTGCGCCTCGCGCAGCCAGGTGGTGCCCGTCGTCGACCTCAGCCGTCCCCCCGCCCGGCCTCGAACCACCGCTCAGCGGTGGAACCCGGGCCGTGGAGACCAAGTCCAGGATGCCCCTGCCGACGCCACGACGCCGGCGGTCCCAGCGAGGGCGGGTCGGCGGCGATTCCGGACGCACCCTCCAGCCCGGCATCACCGGCCGATCAGAGGTCCCCAGGGCGCCACATCGTTGACGGCGCCGTCGGGTCGCAGGCCGCGGAGCGCCTGGAGGACGCACGCCGCCTGATACCGGGCCAGCTCGGTCCGCGTCTCCTCGACCGCGGTGCCGATGTGTGGTGTGAGCAGAGTCCTGGAGGGCAACGCCCGCAGACCGGGATCGATCTCGCCCGGGCGTGTCGGGCACTGCTTGTCCTCCACCTCGAAGACGTCGGCCGCGTAGCCGGCGATCTCACCAGTGGCCAGGGCGCGGGCCACCGCCGACTCATCGACCTCAGAGCCGCGCGCCGGGTTGATGAGATAGGCGCTGGTCTTCATGAGGCTCAGTTCACGGCTGCCGACGACGTGGTACGTCTCGGGCGTGAGCGGCAGCGCGAGGACCACGAAGTCGCTCTCCCTGAGCAGCACGTCCCGGTCGACAAAGGCGGCCGCCAGCGCCTCCTCGGTTCCGCGCTCGGCTCGTCGCCGGTCCCAGTACCGCACGTCCATGTCGAACCCCCGGGCACGCCGCGCCAACGCCCTCCCCAGCAGGCCGAATCCCATAACGCCCAGCACCTTGCCATGGACGTCATGGCCGATGAAGTCGAAGGCCTGCCATCCGGCAAAGGTGCCCGAGCGCACTCGGCGGTCGGCAGGCACCAAGTTGCGTGCCACCGCCATGAGCAGTGCCCAGGCGAAATCGGCGGCGGTCTCCGTCAGAGCGGTCGGCACGTTCGTGACCCACACCCCCCGGCGCGTGGCCGCAGCCACGTCGACGTTGTCGTGCCCCTTGCCGAAACCGGCCAGGATGCGCAGCTGCGCGCAGCGCGCGATCAGATCCTCGTCGATGAGGTCGTTGACAAAGTGGCAGATGGCCACCGCCTCGCCAGCGGCGGTCGCGACCTCAGCGTTGCTGGGCATGGTGTCACCGGAGCTGCAGGAAACGTCGCACCAGGGCTGCAGGCGGGCAAGCCCGGCCGGCGGGCAGGTGTGGGTGTAGTACACCAGCGGCTTGCCGCGCGGCGTCGATTCCAGCGTCATCGGGGGATCGCGCCGGCGGCGAGGCGACCGGACCGGAGACCCGAGACGGGGCCGTCACCGCCGCCATGGGCGATCCGCGGTCGACGGCCGGCCAGGGCCCCCGCCCGGTGGTCGAGGAGCTGGCGCGCGACGGCAGGGGCCAGGCGGGCGTGCGCGGCCCCAACGCGGGTGGCCCCCGTCTCGGCGCCACCCGGGGAGGCCGGGCGGCTACGCCGTCGCCAGGGTCCGTGGGCGCGGTGCCAGCGGCCCCTGGGCTCCACCGGGCCGTCGTCCTCCTCCGCGCTCAGGGTGCGGCTCCCGCGTCGGCGCCAGGTGCCGGTGGTGGCGTCCACCTGGTCGATGATGTGGACCCGGTCGGGGAGGACCCCCGGGCTGGTGTCGGCTCCGTGGGCGAGGGCCGATGGGGCGGAGGCGCCCCGCGGGTCCGTCACCGCCGTCTCGGGGCCGTGGCGTCGCCCGGGGCCGAGCAGGTGCGGTCCAGGCTGCTCGGCTTGCGCCCCTCGGCGCGGCTTTCGACGGTCCGTCCCCGGAGAGCGGTGGGCCCCACTGTGCCGGCCTGGCCGCAGCCGAACGCCTGCCGGTCGCCCCGGATCTTTGGTGTGATCGCGGTCGGTCTGGCCATCTGCTCCCGTGCCACCGCCCGCTCTGCGGCTGGCAGCGACCGCTTGCCCGGCGGCCGTCGGGAAGGGCGGATTCGAACCGCCGACCTCACGGTCCCGAACCGTGCACTCTAACCTGACTGAGCTACTTCCCGGTGCCCCCGCGCTCCGGCGAGTATACCGAGGCCGTCGGCGCCGACCCCGCCGCTACACTACGGCCCCGTGGCGATCTACCTGATCCGGCACGGCGAGACCGCCTGGACCGTGGGTCGTCGCCACACCGGGCGCACCGACCTGCCCCTGACCGCGGCGGGGGAGGCGCAGGCGCGCGACCTGGGCCGGCGCCTCGCCGGCCTGCACTTCAGCGCGGTCTGGACCAGCCCTCGGCAGCGGGCCCTCCGCACCGCCGCCCTGGCCGGCTTCGGGGACCGGGCCCAGCCCATGGCGGAGCTGGCCGAGTACGACTACGGCCGCTACGAGGGCCTGACCACCCCCGAGATCCGGGCGGAGCGCCCCGGCTGGGAACTGTGGCGCGACGGCTGCCCCGACGGGGAGGATCCGGCCGCCGTCATGGATCGGGCCCGAGCGGTGCTGGCCCGCGTGGGACCCCTGACCGCGGGCGGGGTTGCGCTCTTCGGGCACGGCCACATGCTGCGGGCGGTGGCGGCGGCCCATCTCGGCGCCGGGCCCGAGCTCGCCCGCGGCCTCATCCTCGGCGTGGGGGGGATCTCGATCCTCAGCGAGGAGCACGGCTGGCCCGCCATCGAGGCCTGGAACCTGCGGTAGGCGTCCGCGGCGCCCGCTAGACTTCCGGCGGCGGCGGGCCCACGCCGCCCCCTGGAGCCCTGCGATGAGCGAACGCGTCAGCGGTCCGGTGTCGCCGGCCATCGGCCGCCAATCCCGCGGCCGGGTGCGCTTCTCGGCCCGGCGCCTGCTGGCCCTCTCCGCCTACTGGCTGGCCATCAACTACCTCTGGCAGGGGATGGGGGCGCTGGTCCTGCCCCGGCTCATCGTGGGCCTGGTGGCGCCCGGCGAGCGGGGCACCGCGCTGGCCGTCCTGTCCGCGTCGGGGGCGCTCCTGGCGATCCTGGTGCAGCCGGCGGCGGGCGCGTTCTCCGACGGCACCCGGGTGCGCTGGGGCCGCCGCAAGCCGTACATGGTGGGGGGGACGCTGGCGGCGCTGGGCTGCCTGGCCGGTCTGGCCGTGGCCGGGTCCTACGCCGCCCTGGTCATCCCCTACTGCGCCCTCCAGGCCGCCTCCAACACCGCGGAGGGCGCGTACCAGGGGCTGCTCCCCGACCAGGTCCCGGCCGCGGACCGCGGCCGGGCCGCGGGCTACTACGGCATCACGGTGCTGGTGGGCGCGGCCGTCGGCTTCCTGCTCACCGGCCAGCTGATCGCGGCCGGCCACATCCCCCTGGCCCTGGCCTCGATGGGGGTGGTCCTGGTGGTCACCCTGGGCATCACCCTGCGCTGGGTGCCCGACACGCCGGCGGCCGCCCCGCTGCGCTCGCGCCGGGAGGCGCTCCTGGGCCTCTTCAGCTTCCGGCCCCGGGCCCACCCCAACTTCAGCTGGCTGCTGCTCTCCCGGCTGCTGGCGCTGATGGGGACCACCGGGCTCACCTCCTTCGCCTACCTGTACCTGAAGGACGTCTTCTTCCCCGGCGGCGGGGCGGCCATCGCCAACCGCGCCGCCGGGGCCACCTCCCTGCTGCTGGCGGTGATCGTGGCCTGCGCGGTGGTGGTGGCGCTCCCCGCCGCCCGGCTCTCGCAGCGGGTCGGGCGCCGGGCCGTGGTCGCCGCCGCCGCCTGGACCGGCGCCCTGGGGACGCTGCTGATCATCCCCGCCCCCAGCCTGGTGTGGGTCTACGGGGTGGGCTTGCTGGTGGGGGCCGCCAACGGCGCCCTGCTCTCGGTGGACTGGGCCCTGGTGGCGGACCTGGTCCCGCCGGACCAGGCCGGCCGCTTCATGGGGATCTCCAACCTGGCCACGGCCGGCTCGGGGATCATCGGGGTCAGCATCGCCGGGCCGCTCCTGGACGCGGTCAACCGGGTGGCGCCCAACGCGGGCTTCACCGCCATCTTCGGCCTCTTCGCGGCCTGCTTCCTTGCCGGCGGCGCCCTGGTCTGGCGGGTCCGGGTGCCGGGCGCGGTGGTCGGGCCGACGGGGCCCGAGTAGGCCCGGTCCCCGCCGCCGCCGCCCGGGGGGCGGCAGCGGCGGGCGGGCGGCCCGGCGGGCGGCCGA
>JAKABB010000130.1 GCA_021802045.1 bacterium | reverse complement strand
CTTGATCCACATCAGGCTGGCGACCTCCTCCATGCCGGGCGGGGAGGCCATCTCCTCGGCGACGATGTCGTCGATGCCCTGGCTGTGGAAGAGGGCGGCCAGGTAGCCGTGGATGCGCTCCCAGTTGTTCTCCAGCTCGTAGAGCGCGTTGACCTCCTGGGCCCAGAGGTTGGGCGCCACCGGCCGCGCCGTGGGGCCCAGCTCGCAGTCCAGGGAGTCGCCCAGGCTGTGGGCGGCGTCGGTGCTCATGACCAGGGTCTTCAGCCCCTGGCTGGCACAGCGCACCGCGGTGGCGGCGGCGATCGAGGTCTTGCCGACCCCGCCCTTGCCGGTGTAGAGGATGACGCGCATTCAGCCCCGAGTATAGGCAGGGGCCGGGAGCGGCCCCTGCCTCGAATCGGGGCGCCACTCGATCACGGGGGCCACCGTCACCTCGGTGCGCAGGCTGTTGGCGATGTAGCACTGGCGGTGGGCCAGCGCCACCAGCCGGCACAGCCGGGCCTCGGAGACGCCCGGGCGGGCGGCGATCCGGGGCCGGAGCCGGATCGCCGTCAGGGCGGGCGCCACCCCCCTCTCCGACATCTCGGCCTCGGCCTCGTCGTGGTAGGCCACCACCTCCACCCGGGCCCGGGCCGCCACCGCCAGGAAGGAGAGGAGCTGGCAGGAGGCGGCGGCCAGCAGCACCAGCTGCTCGGGGTTGGCGCTGGCGGCATCGCCCCGGAAGGCGGGGTCGGCGGAGAGCGCCAGCCGCAGCGACGCCGGGGGCGCCGTCCCCTGGTGGGCGCGGGAGTAGGCCTCGTACCCGCCACCGGTCGAGCCCTCCCAGCCGACCGTGGCCCGGTAGCGGTGGAGGCGCGCGGCGGCCCCGGCGCCGCTCACCGGAAGATCACGAGCCCCACCACCAGCAGGGCGATCATCACCAGCGCCACCCCGGCGATGCGGCGCAGGTCGCTGCCGATCAGCGGCACCCGGTCCAGGGGGATCGCCGGCGAGTCGTCCAGCGGCGTCAGCTGGGCCTCGGCCTGCCGCCGCCGCTGGGCGCGCCCCGCCACCCGGCTGGGGAGGAACGAGCCGGGGGCCACCTGGGCCGACGGGGACGGTCCTGGCCCGGGGGGAGTCGCCCCGGAGGCGGGCGGGACCGCCATCCCGGCATCGGCCGCGGGCCCCGGAGGCGGGGGCGCCCCGGACCCCGCCCCCGCGCCCTCCGCGCGGGGATGGGCGGCCGGCGGCCGGGCGGGACGGGAGGCGGCGGGCTTCTTTCTGGTGCGTTTGGCCATGCGGAGGAGACCGGTGGCGGCGCGGAGGCGCCCGCCGAGCCGCCAGTGTAGCGGGCGGTCCCCGGTCGGCCGGGCCAGAGTGGGCAAACAGCGGACGCCGGTGCCGGGAGGGACGGGTCGGCGTGGAGGATCGGGGACGAAGGGAGTCCGACGCCCGCTGCCTGCGGTGGGTGATGGGGCCGGTGCCCACATCTTGTGCCCACATCGCATTGAACCACAGGATGTTGTGGAGCACAAGCCCCACCCGGGGCGCCGGGGCCTCAGACGTTGAAGAGGAAGTGGACGACGTCCCCGTCACGGACCGGGTAGTCGCGACCCTCCAGGCGGCGCCAGCCGCGCTCGCGGACGCCGGCGTAGCCGCCGGCCTCCAGCAGCTGGGACCACTCGCAGACCTCGGCGCGGATGAAGCCCCGCGCGAAGTCGGTGTGGATCACCCCCGCCGCCTCCACGGCGCTCCCGCCCTGGGGCAGCGTCCAGGCGCGCACCTCCTTCTCCCCCGCCGTGAAGAAGGTGAGCAGGCGCAGGGCGGCGTAGCCCGCCCGGCTGAGCCGGGCCAGGCCGGACTCGCCGGCCCCCAGGCTGGCCAGGAACTCGGCCGCCTCCGCCGGCTCGAGGTCGGCCAGCTCGGCCTCGATCCGCGCGCTGACGGCGACGAACTGGGCCCCGATCTCGGCGGCCCGGTGGGCCAGGGCGGCGGCGGAGCCATCGGGCTGGCCCGCGCCCAGGGCGCCCTCGTCGACGTTGGCCACCAGCACCGCGGGCTTGGCGGTCAGCAACTGCGCCTCGTCCACCACGGCCCGCTCCTCCGGGGTGAGGGGCACGATCCGCGCCGGCTGCCCCTGGTCGAGGGCCTGGCGCACCCGGCCCAGCGCGCCCACGGCCAGGGCCGCCGCCGCGGTGTCGACCCGGGAGCGGCTGGGGGCGCGCTCCAGCCGCTCCAGCCGCCGGTCCACGGCGGCGAGGTCGGCCAGGGCCAGCTCCAGCTCGAGGATGCCGAGGTCCCGCAGCGGGTCGACGGAGCCCTCCACGTGGGTGATGTCCGGGTCCGAGAAGGCCCGGACCACGATCGCCACGGCGTCGGTGGTGCGGATGTGGCCCAGGAACTGGTTGCCCAGCCCCTCCCCCCGGCTGGCGCCGCGCACCAGGCCGGCGATGTCGGTGAAGGTGACGGTGGCCGGGATCACCCGCGGGGGGTGGAAGAGCGCCGCCAGCTGCTGCAGGCGCGGGTCGGGGACCGGGACCACCCCGGTGTTGGGGTCGATGGTGGTGAAGGGGTAGTCGCCGACCAGGGCCCCGGCCCGGGTCAGGGCGTTGAAGAGGGTGGACTTGCCGGCGTTGGGCAGGCCGACGATCCCGACCGAGAGGCTCACGCCGGCCCGGAGGGGCCCGGACGGGTCCTCACAGTCGCTCCAGCCGGTAGGCCTGGTGCAGCGCGCGCACGGCCGTCTCGACCGCCCCGGCGGGGATGGTGGCGGTGATGCGGATCTCCGAGGTGGCGATCATCTCGATGTTGATCCCGGCGTCGGCCAGGGCCTGGAACATGCGGGCCGCGACCCCGGGGGTCCCCAGGACGCCGGTGCCGACGATGGAGACCTTGGCGATGTTGCGGTCGGCCACGAAGCCGACGGCCCCGACGCGGGCCACGACCGCCGGGAGGAGCGCCTCCACCGCGTCGATGTCCGACAGCGACACCGTGAAGCTGACGTCGGTGAGGCCCTCATGGCTGACGTTCTGGACGATGGTGTCGACGTTGACCCCGGCCTCGGCCAGGGGGGTGAAGATGGCGGCCGCGATGCCCGGCCGGTCCGGCACGCGGACCACCGTCACCTTGGCGACCGCCGCCTGGTGAGCGATCCCGCGGACCTTCTGACGCGTCTCCAGCTTCGGCTCCCGGCAGATGAGGGTGCCCCGGTCACGCGGGTGGAAGCTGCTCCGCACCCAGATCGGGACGTTGTGGGCGGCGCCGATCTCGACCGCGCGGGGGTGCATGACGGCGGCGCCGACGGCCGCCAACTCTAGCATCTCCTCGTACCCGATCTCCCGCAGGAGCCGGGCCCGGGGCTCGACCCGGGGGTCGGCGGTGTAGACGCCGCGGACATCGGTGTAGATCTCGCAGCGCACCGCCTGGAGGGCGGCGGCCAGGGCCACCGCGGTGGTGTCCGAGCCGCCGCGGCCCAGGGTGGTGGTGTCGAGGGTGTCGGCGACCACCCCCTGGAAGCCGGCGACCACCACCACCCGCCCGGCCTCCAGCTCGGCCACGATGCGCCGGGGGGCGACGTCGACGATGCGGGCGCGGCGATGGTGGGGCCCGGTGCGGATGCCGGCCTGGAGGCCGGTGAGCGAGACCGCCGGGACGCCCTCCGTCTCCAGGGCCAGCGCCAGCAGGGGGGCGGTCACCGCCTCCCCCGTCGCCAGCAGCGCGTCCAGCTCGCGGGCCGGCGGCTGGCGGTGGATCTGGGTGGCCAGCCGGAGCAGCCGGTCGGTGGTCTCACCCATGGCCGAGACCACGACCACCAGGCGCTGGCCGGTGGCCCGCGCGCCGGCGACGCGCCGGGCGGCCCGGCGGATCCGGGCCGCGGTCGCCAGCGAGGTCCCGCCGTACTTCTGCACCAGCAGCGGCTCGGTCATCGCCAGGTCACCACCGCCCCCCGGTCCCGGGGCCGGGTGACCGTGGCCGCCCCGGGGGGCCCGCCCCCGGCCCCGGCCGCCTCCATGGCCCGGGCGATCGCCTCCAGCCGGCCCGCGGCCGGGGCCCCGGCCAGGGCCAGCACGCTGGGACCGGCCCCGCTGAGCGCCGCCCCGTCGGCGCCGGCCTCGAGCGCCGCCGCGATCACCGCGGGCAGCGCCGGCAGGAGGCGGGTCCGGTGGGGCTGGTGCCAGCGGTCCTCCATGGCGGTGCGCAGGCTGGGGTAGTCCCCGGTCAGGAGGGCCCGGACCAGCAGGGCGCAGCGGCCGGCGTTGAAGACGGCGTCGTGCAGGGGGATCGTGCTCGGGAGGACCGCGCGGGCCGCCTTGGTGTCCAGGGCCCGGGTGGGCAGGAAGACCACCGCGTGCAGGTCCCCGCGCACCGGCACCCGGTAGGGCGCCACGGTGCCGTCGGCGTGCCGGACGGCCACGGTCAGCCCGCCCAGGAGGGCGGCGGCGACGTTGTCCGGGTGGCCCTCAAACTCCGCCGCCAGCCGCAGCAGCTCGGCCGGAGGGAGCGGGCGCTGGCTGAGGGCTCCGGCGGCGGTCAGGCCGGCCACCACCGCCGCCGCGCTGCTGCCCAGGCCGCGGCCGATGGGCAGGGTCCCCAGGGACCGGAGCTCGGCGGCCGGCGGCTCGGGCTCACCGGCCGCCGCCCAGCCCCGGGCGAAGGCCCGGGCCACCAGGTTCTGCGCCGGGTCGGCCCAGGCCGCAGGGGCCCCCGCCGGCGGCACCACCCGCAGGCCCCGGCCGCCGGGCGCCACCTCCAGCCGGGCGGTCCAGTCGAGGGCCAGGGCCAGGACGTCGAAGCCGGCGCCGAGGTTGGCACTGGTCGCCGGCACCTCGACCACGAGCGTCCGGTCCGCGGGGGCAGGCACGGGGCGGGCCTACAGCTTCAGCAGCTTGGCCAGGCCGGCGGCGTCGGCCTCGACGCTCACCGGCGGGGGCAGGTCGGTCCGGGCCGCGTCGGGGTCCTTGAGGCCGTGGCCGGTGAGGACGCAGACCACGTCCGCCCCCTCCTCGACCAGGCCTTGGTGGCGGGCGCGGCTCAGCCCGGCGACGGCCGCCGCCGAGGCGGGTTCGGCGAAGACGCCCTCCAGGCCGGCCAGCCACCGCTGGGCCGACAGGATCTCGGCGTCGCTGACCGCCAGGATCGCGCCCTCCGACTCGTCCCGGGCGGCGATGGCGGTGGCCCACGAGGCGGGGCTGCCGATGCGGATGGCGCTGGCCACCGTCCGCGGCCGCTCCACCGGCCGGCCCCGCACCAGCGGCGCCGCCCCCTCGGCCTGCACCCCGAGCAGGCGGGGCAGGCCCCCGCCCCGGCCGGCGGCGTGGTACTCCTGGAACCCGCGCCAGTAGGCGGTGATGTTGCCCGCGTTGCCCACCGGCAGCGCCAGCACGTCCGGGGCCCGGCCCAGGGCGTCGACGATCTCGAAGGCGGCGGTCTTCTGCCCCTCGATCCGGTACGGGTTGACCGAGTTGACCAGGGTCACCGGGTAGCGCTCGGCCATCTCGCGGACGATCCGCAGGGCGGTGTCGAAGTTCCCCTTGACCGCCACCACCTTGGCTCCGTGGACCTGGGCCTGGAGCAGCTTGCCGGGGGCGATCCGCCCCTCCGGCACCACCACGATGGCCCGCAGGCCGAAGCGAGCGGCGTAGGCCGCGGCCGAGGCGCTGGTGTTCCCCGTCGAGGCGCAGACCACCACCTCGCTGCCGGCCTCGAGCGCCTTGGCGATGGCCACCACCATCCCCCGGTCCTTGAACGAGCCGGTGGGATTCAGTCCCTCGAACTTGAGGTGGAGGCGGCCCAGGCCCAGCTGGGCCGCCACCCGCGGGGCCTCGATGAGCGGCGTGTCGCCCTCGTTGAGGGTGATCCGGGGCGTGCGCTCGGTGAGCGGCAGGTGCTCGGGGTAGCGGTGGAGCACTCCCGGCCGGAGCAGGGCGGGCGGCGTGGGCATCGGGGCGTCAGCGCTCCAGGATCGGGAGGCAGATGGCGTCATCGTAGCCGCCGGCTCCCGCCCCCAGCCGGGCCCGGGCGGCCTCCAGCCGTGCCAGCGGTGCCGGCGCGGCCCACACCTCCAGGCACTCCCCGCCCGGGCCCGCGGCGGCGGCGACGGGCCCGCTGGCGGTCAGGCCCACGGCGGCCAGGGCCTCGCCGAGGGCGCGGGCCG
>JAKABB010000129.1 GCA_021802045.1 bacterium | reverse complement strand
CGGAGGAGCCGGCCGAGCGCCGCGCCCTGAGCGGTGTCGCCTTTCTCTTCGTGGGCTTCATCGGCCAGGAGGACATCGAACGTCCCGGGAACGAGTCGCTTGGCCCAGAGCGTGGCCGGCGCGATGCGCCGCGGGCCGTGCGGGTCCGCCTGCCAGAGCGACGCCCCGCACTCCGGGCACCGAGCGTTTTGCACCCCGCGGCTCTTGAAAGCGTCCCCTGTGAAAGGGACGGGCTCCCGCTTCTTGTCGGCGAAGTGCCGGGCCAAGACCGCCCCGCAGTCCGGACAGGCCCATGGCTGCTCGGGGTCGCGCGTCGGCACGGCCGCCGGCCGCCATTGCCAGCCGAGCTTCGCGGTGTCGCGGGGGAGGATCCAGACCTCCTGCCCGGAGGGCGGCTGTCGCAGTGTGTCGAGCGCCCGCCAGGCGTCCCGCCAGGACCGGACGGTGTGCACCGTGACGCCAGGAATCGTCGCCTGGGCTTCCCGCGCCCACTTGGCCGTCAGGTGGCCGGGGGCGTGGACCAGGATCCGACCCGGGCGCCCGTGGAGCGCCCGCCAGGCCGCAGCGAGGCCGATGATCGTCTTGCCGACCCCTTGCTCCCCCACCGCCCAGACCGTGTGCTCGCCGGCGGCCCAGGTTTGCACGAGGGCCTCGGCGGTATCGGCCTGCGCCGGATACAGCGGCCGCAAGAGCGGGTACGCCGGGGCGGTGCCCGGCTGGTGCCGCGCCTGGTGAGCGAGCTGCCGTCCGAGGGCGGGCCCGAAGCTCTTGAGATACGTGTCGAGATGGCCGATGTCGCCGATGGGAAGGTCCCGGGCCGTCGGCCCGGTGGGAATCGTATAGCGTCCACGGGCCAGGCCGCGCTGCAGGAGCGCTTCGATCTCGGCGGGGCTGGCGGACAGATCCGCGCCGGCCGGGGCCCGACCTTTGGACGTCCACCGGGTGAGATACGGGGCGAGATCCTGGCTGAACGCCGGGGCCCACGCTGCGAGCACGGGCAGGTCGGTGCCGCGCAAGACCGCGGCCCGCACGGCCTCCGGCCAATTCTGGTCCATGTCCAGCACCTGATGACCGTCCTGGACGGCGGTCGGCCAGGCGACGAGTTGAAGCACCCCCTTTTCGATCGTGGTCACGCGCACCGTGAACGGGTCGCAGACGCTGGCGCTCCCGAGCCGCTGGTGGCTGGATCCGTCCGTCCAGCGGAGATACGTCGGGGACTTGGCCGTGGCCCGCCGGATCGTCCGCGCGAGCCCGCGAATGGACCCCTCGAACCCGATCGCCGAAATGTAGCGTACGGCTTCCAGGGTGCGCGTGTGCCCCTCGCGATGCGGGTCGGGGTACGCGGCCAGGACCGTCGCCCAGCCATCGGCCACGGCGAGGGCCTCGGCCTGGTCGACCGTGAAGTGCAGGAACGTGGGCATCTACGGCACCTCCTCAGCAGCCTGGGAGCCGAACCGGCGCAGCGCGCCGGTGGCGTCCACCGTGGTGATTTCGAGCGTGAGCCGATCGGCGGTCACCGTAACCGGCCCCTCCTCGCCCAGCTCCTCCGTCACGACGGGCGTGCGGACCACCCGCCCCCGCACCACATGGCGGTGCTCGCCCTCCCCCACCGGGCCGTCAAAGGCCCCGGTGACGAGCTGGAGCGCGAGATGGCCGGGTTTCAGCGGTAGCGGCGGGAGTTCGCTCAAACGCCCGGGGGCGGGCAACGTCTGCGCCAGCTGGTCCGCCGCATAGGAGGATGCGGCCAGCATTTGCTCCAGCTCCGCCGCGCTCCGCCACTTGCTCATAAACGGGTCGAGGGGCGTGGGATGGATGGGACAGCGGCACTGGTCCCAGGCGTCGATCCGCCCGGGGAACCCGGCCTGCTGGCTCATCTGACGAAGGGCGGAGACCGGCCAGGGGGCGGCCGCGAGGGCGTCCACCCGGGTGTGCCAGCCTGACGCGACCGTGCGGCGGGGCAAGCGGCTCAAGGCCACGGTGCTGCAATAGCGGGCCCCATCGTAACCGTCGAGCCCCCGCCACTCGAAGCCGCGGCTGGCCGCGAAGAAGGCGGGTAGCTTCGGGCTCGACACCCAGGCCAGCAGCGTGCCCCCGATTTTGAGGTGGTGCCAGGCCCACAGAAGCCAATCGTGGTATTCCTGGGTGCGGGATAGCGCCGGCAGAACGATCAGGCCAGCGGCGTCTTTCTCCACGTCCACGCGATAGCCCGGCTCACCGACCAGCACCGGAAGCCCCTGCGCCTGCGCCGCCGCCGCCTGCAGGGGACTGCTTTCCAGCCCGTAACCCTGCACGCCGGGATCCGTGCGCCGGATGTCCTCCAGCAGGTCCCCCGCTCCCGCGGCCAGATCCAGCACGATGGTCTGGGCGGGCAGGGCCGGCAGCTGTCCCTGCCCGCGCAGCTGACGCCAGCGGTACGTGGGAAAGCGCTCCACGACCGGCATCAGGACACCTCCGGCGTCAGGACCGGATCCGCGAGCAGACTCCGCATCTGGGCCTCGGCCGCCTGGAGCGTGGCCTGAGCGGCAAGCAGACGGTCGTCCAAGAGCGCCTGGTACTGGGTCACCAGCGTGTGGAGACGCTTGAACTCCTGCGCGGCCCGCAGTTGGTCGGTCAAGGTGAGGGTCTTGCGGCGGTCCAGGAGCCGCGCCAGGGTCGTGACCACCTGGTCGGCAGTGTGCGTCACCGTCTCATCGAGGGCCTGGGTCAGCACCTGGCGCGTGTCGCCCTCATCCGCGACGGGAAGCGCCCAGCACTGGGACGGAGCCAGCGTGGTGATGAAGGACTGCAGCCGCCGGAGCGTCTCGGTGCCGGAAGCCGGCACGAAGTACACGCCCCCGGAGGGCCGAACCGCCACGGGATTGACGGACTTCAGCACCCGGAGCACCAGCTCGCGGAGATGGCGCCCCTGATACGCGCCCTGGTAACGGGCGAAGGCGCCTCGCGCCTCGTCGGCGGCCGCCTGCTCCGTCGGCGTTACAGTCGCCGTGAGAGGATGCGTGACAAACGCGCTGGTGGCTTTATCGAGGCTGAGTGCCAGCACGGCCTGGTAATCCAGGCGGACATTGGCGGCGTCGACCGTCTCGCGCACCAGATGGCGCACGATCTGCTGATCGGTGCTCCGCACCTCGCGCACGAGCCAGTTCACGAACGTGGCGTCGTCCTGAGCGACATGCAGCTGCTCAAGCGTGTGGGTCGCGCGCCGGAACGCATCGCCGGCCTGAATCACGGCTGGGGCAAAGTCTGTGAGATCACACTGCTCCAAGCGTTCGAGCAGTGTCGCTCGATCCAGCTCGGTATCGAAAATCGTGTACCAGGTTAAGTGGCCCAAAGCCTCCATCAGGTTCACCTCCTAGAATCTAAGACGGACAGTCAAAAGCCCCGGCCGCCGCCGCGGTCAAGCTGGAAGGCTTGACGGCGGACAGGCGGACCGGGGCACGAAATCCGGGGGATCAGGCCGGAGGGTCAGCGCAACGTCATGCGCGCCGCCGTCTCCCCCACTCCGGGTGCAGGGCGTGGGCCCAGACCCGAAACTGCAGCTTGTCGGCGGTGTCGTCGTCAAAGCCCAACAGGGCCACGACCACGCTCCACAAGGCGGTCTCGTAGTCGGCCGAGTCGTCGAAATAGAGCGCCGCCACCGCGCCCCGCAAGGCTTCCCGGTCCGCCGGGGTCAAGTGCCGAACGCGTTCGGTGACGACGGCGACCGCGTTCGGGTCTGCGAGCGACTCGAGGCGCACCGGCCGGGACCGCTGATGGGCTTGATGGCTAGGGCGCATGCAACTCACCTCGCTTAACGGGCTCAGGAACCAGCGGAATATCGGGATGCCACAGCGCCCACAACTCCGTCGCGGACAGCTGCAGCCACTCGGGCAGAATGACCCGTGGGAGTTGTGGAGCGAGGGTCTTGGCGACCCGACGCACTTCCGCCTCCCCGGCCGACGAGGCCATCCAGTCAAGCCACCGGAACGCCCGGAGCCCCAGAGGAGTGTCCGCGGTCACCCCAGGCGGCATCGTCGTCTGGAGCGCGCGGCGGGCGGCCACCCGCGCGCGGGCCCGCACACTGATCGGCGGGTGCAGGAGCCGCTCGGGCATCATCGGCTGGAACACGCCGTTTGGGGGCACCAGCATCGCGTGCAGCCCCTCTTCCACGGGCACACCCGGCAGCACGCGCCGCCAGACCGCGGCCCGATGCGCCCATTCGCGCGCGGAGACCTCCGGCGGGCGGTCGGTGTTGTTCCAGTACGGCCACGGCTCGACGCCGGGAGCCGCTTCCCAGAGCGTCTGGTACGACGGCTGTTCCGCGTAAAACGTGGCGTAGAGCGCGGAGCCGTCCACGTAGAAGCAGGCTTCCGCACTCCAGTCATACGCCGGGTCGCGGTGCTGAGTCTCACGGACCGCCTCCTGGCGGTCGGCACAGGTCCACAAGGCGTAGCTGAACGGCGAGGTGCCCCAAAACGACTCGGGAGTGAGGGACCTCGGCGTCTCCCCCGTCCGGGCGGCATGGCTCACGAGCTCCGCCTGCCAAGCTTCGGGGTTTGGGGCCAAGACGCCGGTATCGCAGAAGAAGACGACGAGCGTACGCAGCTGGGCCCGAATGAGCCGGGCCTGCTCTCGGGCCAGCCGGCGGCGGAGATCCCGCAGCCAGTGGGCCAGCTCCGGCAGGGTCCTGGGCGCCAGCCGGTACCCGTTGTAGATTTTGGTGCTCATGACGGGCCTTTCTAAGGGCGCGGGGGTTTGGGCGTCACGCCGGCCTCGAACTGGGCCATCGTCACGTCACCGGCGGCGAGCTGTGCGAGAAGATTGTGGCCGCGCTGCAGGCCCAGGTTGTAGGCTTCCTGGAGGGCATTCCGCAAAGCTGGCACCAGCGCGCGCACAGCGGCGGCCTGCTCGGGGGTTAGCGGAATTGGCAGCGCCCGGTGGTACCACCGATCCATAGGTAGCAGATACGGGTTGCGGTCGTCCGGCAGGGGAAACGGCACCCCGAGAAACTCCGGCCGGTCGCCGAGCGCCCCGAGCATCGCCGCCAACGCTTCGCGCAGCGGCCCGTCCTGGTCATATGACAGGCCCAGTGGCGGAACGTCGTCCGCGTGCGTGGGCAGCTGATACGCGCGGTAGCTAGCGTGTCGCGCCAACAGCGCCGTCTCCCGGTTCCGGGCCCGGTCGAGCGTGTCGCGACACGTCGCGCAGACGCCGTCGATCGGATGTCCGGGCTGCCCACAGCCTGGACACGGCTTCTGGCTCCACCCCTTCATCCGGACACGTCCTCCCTGGAGTCCGGCGCGGGCAGCCCCAACGCCTCGCGGCCCTCCAGAGCCGCTGCGTCGTACCAGTCTCCGTTGAGGAAGATCCCACGCCGGGCGGCCCACTCCGCCAGATCCCGGTCCCGTTCGCTCAGCAACGCCAGGATGGTCTGCGGGGTAAAGTGCGCCTGGACCTCGGCGAGCGTCAGGTCGTAGTCCGAAAACTCGGCGGCCTCGTCGTGTACCTCGTACCCATACGTCTGCGGGTTCTCGGGGTCTTTCTGCGATTGCCCGTTGCTGTCGATCGGGACCATGTGAAACATTTGGGCCCACACGCGGTTCATGCACGGCTCCTTTCAGGTCCTGAGGCTGTGTACGATCATGGCCTCTCCCGTGGCGCCCGCGATGAGGGCATCCCGAGCGCCGCGAGAGCCCTCCGTCCGTTTAGGACGTGGCGGACTCGCTGCAGAACCGGGGCACGAAGTGGTTGTCGAGCCGACCGGTTCGGCGGTCGATATGCCGCATGATGCCGAACACATCATGGGCAAAGTTGAAGTCGTCGGCCGCCAGCAGGTCCGCGAGCCGCAGCGGCATCACGCGTGGGTGGCCGACAGGTCCATATCGAGACTGAGCCGGTCAAGCGGCGCTCCGGCTTTTTGGGACAGGGCTTCGGCCCGGTCCAGAATCTGCGTGACGAGGGTCTGCTCATCGGCGGTGTACTGGGCAAATGCGATAGGAGTCATGGAAAAGCTCCTTGTATCAGCGGATCGCGCACATGCTCAAGGCTGGCGCGAAGGGTGTTGGGGATTAAGCAGGCCCGAACAGGAAAGCCGTATCGGTCTCGGGATCGAACAGGAGGGTCACGTCTGGCTGATGGGCCAGGGTGTCGGGATGAAGACTCTTCGGATCAACAGGCGTCATTGCATAGGTCAACTGCC
>JAKABB010000128.1 GCA_021802045.1 bacterium | reverse complement strand
CGGCGCGCCGGCGCCGGGTGGGTAGACTGGAGGGCACCGTCGCCCACCCGCAGAGGACCAGCCCGCGATGACCGAGCCACTCGAGCCCGCACCCAGCCGGTGCCCCGTCCCCCACCAGCACGCGGCGCTCCCCGCGATGCCGGACGGCATGGCTTCCGGGGCCTGCCCGGTCACCGGCGCCACCAGCCCGCTCGCAGCACCGGAGCCTGAGGCGCCCCGCTGGGCGCCCGGCACCCGGGAGGCGACGGAGTCCTCCGCCCGCCAGACCGCCGACGCCAGCCACCTGGAAGCGGAGCGCGCGGCCGCGATGGCGGTGCGTGCGGCCGAGGCCCGGGCCGGCCGCACGGGACTGGACGAGATCGGCGACCAGTTCGTGCGGGTGCTGGGGCGGAAGCTGGGCTACGGCCACCCCCTTAGCGACCGCAGCGGCGTGGCCGAGTTCACCTGGAGCGAGGCGGCCGAGGCCCGGCTGGCCGAGGTCCCCGCCTTCTGCCGGGAGCTGACCCGGTGGCGGGTCGAATGGACGGCCCACAAGCTCGGGCTGGGGACGACGATCACCCCCGAGATCATGGCCGCCAAGTACGAGATGTGGGGCAAGGTCTCCCACGCCATCCAGCAGCGGGAGCGCGAGCGGCTGCCCTGGACCGACTCCGCCCGGGCCCGGTTCGCCCGGGTCCCGGACTTCGTGCAGGGACAGGTCCTGGAGGCCGTCGAGGGCAATGCCCGCAGCCTGGGCGCGGCCGTGGTCGACGACGCCACCGTGGACCTGGTCATCCGGAAGTGGAGCGAGACCGGGGACTTCCACGAGGGGCTCTACGGGTTCAAGTAGCGGCCGGCGCCGGCCCGCCGGCGGGGACGGGGCGGAGGGCCGGGGCCGGTACGATGGGGCGGTGGCCGCCCCCGGCGGGTCCGCCCGCCTCCTCCCCCCGACCCCGGTGCGGGACCCGCCGCCCCCACCGACCATCACCGCGACCGAGGTCTTCACCTGGATCTCCTTCGCCGGTGCCCTGGTCCTGGAGGGCTTCATGGCCTGGCGCCTGGGCCGGCCCAGCCTGGCCCTGGTCCTGGCGGTCCTGGTGACGCTGGGCGGCATGGGCATCGCCGGCTACTTCGCCGCCACCGGGGTGCTGCGCACCCCGGAGTGGATCCCCGAGCCCCGCCCCGAGCCCGCCCTCGGCGACGACGATGGGCTTTCCAGCTACCTGGCCCAGGCCGAGGGCGCCGCCACCCGCGCCGGCCAGCCGCCCCCCCCGCCGGGCCCGGTCAGCACCGGCCCCTGACCGCCGAGGTGACCGTCGACCCCCTGGTCTACGTGGCCCGCTGGCGGGTGCGCTCCTACGAGCTCGACCACAACGGCCACGTCAACAACGCCGTGTACCTGAACTACGCCGAGCAGCTGGCCACCGAGCACTCCGAACGGGCGGGGTTCGGGCGCGCCTGGACCGAGGCCGCCGGCGGCGGCTGGGTCGTGCACCACCACGACATCACCTACCACCGGCCCGCCGTCTTCGACGACGAGCTGGAGCTCACGGTCCGGGTGGTGCGGATCCGGGGAGCCCGGGGGATCCGGCACACCACCATCACCCGGCCGGCCGACGCGGCCGCGATCGCCGACGTCCGCACCGAATGGGTCTGGGTGCGCCGCACCGACGGGCGCCCGGCGCTGGTGCCCCTGGTCCTGCGCCGGCTCGACCCCTCGCCCCGCCCCCCGGCGCCCGGTCGGGGCGGGCCGGGGGCGGGGCCGCCCTGACGCCCCCCGGGCACCGGGGGCGCGGCGAGCACCGGCGGTGCCCCCACGGCATCTCCCGTAGAGTTGGAGCGATGCGACCCGCTCACGCGACCTGCCCCATGACGGGCCGGGGGCCGTTGCTGCCGTGATCCCCGGCTTCGTGATCTTCCTGCGGGAGGGGGTGGAGGGGAGCATGGTGGTCGCCATCCTGCTGGCCTACCTGGCCCGGATCGACCGGCGCGAGCACTTCCGGGACGTCTTCCTCGGGGTGGGGGCCGCCCTGGCCCTGGCCCTGGTGGGGGGCCTGGTGGCCTACGTCACCATCCGGACCTACGCCGGGTCCACCGCGCAGACGATCTTCGAGACCGCCACCTACCTGCTGGCCACCGCGCTGCTCACCTACATGACCTTCTGGATGCGCGCCCACGCCCGCCACCTCTCGCGGGAGCTGCACCAGCAGCTGGAGCGGGCCATGGGGCGGCGGGCCCGCTGGAGCCTGGGCCTGGTCGCCTTCCAGGCCGTGGGCCGGGAGGGGCTGGAGACCGTCGTCTTCACCCTGGCCCTGGTCTTCACCGCCACCCTCCCCGGCACCCCGTCCCCGGTCGCGGCCTCCGGCCTGGGGGTGCTCACCGGCGGGGCCCTGGGGCTGCTGACGGCCATCGCCCTGGCCTACGCCGTCTACCGGATGGGGCGCCGCCTGAACCTGCAGCGGTTCTTCCAGGTGCTGGGGGCCTGCCTCATCGTCTTCGCCGCCGGCCTGCTCGCCGACAGCGTCGAGAACCTGCAGCAGCTGGGCTGGCTCACCCTCTGGCGCCACCCCCTGTGGAGCACGGCCGGCGCCCTCAGCGAGGCCAGCCCCGTCGGCGACGTCCTGCACACCTTCTTCGGCTACGCCGACCGGCCGACCCTCCTGCAGCTGGCGGCCTACGTCCTCTACCTGGCGGTGACGGTCGTCGCCTTCCTCGGGCGAGGGCCCCGCCGGCGGCGCGGCGCCCTCGCCACCGGCTGACGCCATCGCCCGCCCGCAGGGCGCACCCCCGCCGGCCCCGGCGTGGGTCCGGCGCTTTCGCGCCCGGCGGAGCACCCTGCCGCGCTGGGCCCGACTCCAGCCCGATCGCTGCGTCTACGCCTCCAGCGCCACCGGGGCCTGGCAGGTGCACACCTGGGACCGGGCCGACGGGCGTCACCGGGCGATGACCCGGTCCCCCATCGGGGTCCCCCACGGCGTCCTGACGCCCCGGGGGGAGCACGTCCTGTGGTTCGCGGACAGCACCGGGGACGAGGTCGGCGGCTGGCGGGCGGCGCCCCTCCCGCGCGGGCGGAGCACGCCCCTGCTGCGGGGCGTGGCCCCCGGGTGGACCGCCGGGCTGGCCCTTGGGACCGGGGCCCTGGTCGCGGGCCTGGCCCGCCGCGACGGCTTCACCCTCTACCGGGCCCCGCTGCGACCGGGGAGCGCCGCCGAGCCCTGGCTGGCGGCCACCGAGCCGCTCAGCGTGGAGGCCCTCAGCCCCGACGACCAGCTGGTCTGCGTTAGCCACTGCGACCCCGGCGACAGCGTCCACCCCCGCCTGCGCGTCTGGCGGGTGGCGGACGGCCACCCGGTGGCCGAGGCCTGGGACGGGCCGGCGGCCACCCTCGGCGTGGTCGGCTGGGCCCCCGGCCCCGGCGACCACCGCCTCTGCCTCACCGAGGAGCGCTCCGGCTTCACCCGGCCCGCGATCTGGTGGCCCGGCTCCGGCGCCCGCGCGACCTGCCCCCTCGACCTCCCCGGCGAGGTCGAGGGGCTGGACTGGTACCCGGACGGGGGCGCCCTCCTCCTCCGGCAGGTGCGCCAGGGCCGGCACCAGCTCTGGCGCTACGATCTGGCCAGCGCCACCGCAGAGCCCCTGGAGCACCCGGCCGGCACCGTCCCGGAGGCGGCCGTCCGCCCCGACGGCCGCGTCTGGTACCGCAGCTCCAGCGCCGACCGGCCGCCGGCGGTGCGGGTCACGGGGCCCGGCGGCGACGAGGGCCCGCTGCCGGGGTTCCCGGACACCCCGGCCCCGGCCGGCACCCCCTATCGCTCCTGGACCTTCGCCAACCCCGCCGGGGACCCGGTCCACGCCCTGGTGGCCACCCCCGCCGGCCCGGTCCCCCACCCCACCGTGGTCTGGGTCCACGGCGGCCCGGCGGCCGCGGTGGAGGACGCCTTCGAGCCCCGGGTCCAGGCGCTGGTCGACCACGGGCTCCAGGTGGTGGCGGTCAACTACCGGGGCAGCACCGGGTACGGGGCCGCCTGGCGGGACCGGCTGATCGGCGACCCGGGCCTGCCGGAGGTGGCCGACGTCACCGCCGCCGCCGCCGCCCTGGTGGCCGAGGGGCGCGCCGACCCGGGGCGGCTGGCGGTGATGGGCGCCTCCTGGGGGGGTTACATCACCCTCCTGGCCATCGGGCTCCACCCGGAGCGGTTCCAGGCGGCGGTGGCCCGGGTCCCGGTGGCCGACTACCCGCGGGCCTACGCCGACGAGAGCGCCGAACTGCAGGCCTTCGACCGCACCCTCTTCGGGGGCGACCCGCAGGCGGTGCCGGAGCGCTACGCGGAGCGCTCGCCCCACACCTACGCCGGGCGGGTGCGCACCCCGCTCCTGGTCCAGGCCGGGGACAACGACAGCCGCTGCCCGCTGCCGCAGATCCAGGGGTACGTGGCCGCCCTCGCGGACCGGGGCGCCACGGTCCGCCTCCACCGCTACGGCGCCGGCCACAGCGCCCTGGTGATGGACCAGGAGGTCCGCCTCACCGGGCAGGCGCTGCAGTTCATCGCGCTGACCCTGGGGGCCTCAGCCCCCGCCCCCTCGGAGCTCGGCGCCGACAGCTGACCGGCCCTCCGTCCAGCGGCCGCCCGGCGGCGGGACGGCTGCCCGGGGCGGACCCGGGCGGCCGCGCCACGCGGCCTGCTATCTTCCGGGCCGTAGAGGGTCGGCGAGACCGGTTCGCCACCACGGGAGATCTGGGCCCCACCCGGGGCCCCTTGGCGAGGGAGCCCCACCATGCCGAAGCACTCGATCCCGTCGATCTCGCGGGCCCGCCGGCTGCGCCCAGGCCGCCGGGCCCTGGCCCTCCTGGCCCCGGTCCTGGCGGTTGGCGCCAGCGTCGGCCTCGGCACCGCCCCGGCGGCGGCCCGGCAGGCCAGCGCCACCGGCATCGTGTACCAGACCCACCCCATCGCCCGGCTGGCGGTGCGCACCCGGCACGCCCTGCCCGGCGGACTCCCGACCGCGTCGGCGTGCGTGACGGACTTCGGCCTGGCCTGCTACACGCCCCGGGACATCCGGGCCGCCTACGACATCCCATCGAAGGTCGGAGGGGCATTGGCCGGCACCGGGCAGACGATCGTCATCGTGGACGCCTTCGGCAGCCCGACGGTGCGCCAGGACCTGGCGACCTTCGACAAGACCTTCAAGGTCCCGCCCCCGCCGGCCCTCAACGTCCTCTGCCCGCTCGGCTGCCCGACCTTCAACCCGCGGTCGGGGAACGAGGTCGGCTGGGCGGAGGAGACCAGCCTCGACGTGCAGATGGCCCACGGCATCGCGCCGGGCGCCACCATCGACCTGGTGGTCGCCCCCAGCAACGCCGGCGACGCCCTCAACCTCGCCGAGCAGTGGGCGGTGAGCCAGCACCTCGGCCACGTGATGTCGATGAGCTTCGGCGTCCCCGAGGGCTCGCTCCACGGCAACAACAACCAGGTGATGCAGAGCGCGGCCATCCTCCAGCAGGCCGCCAACCAGGGCATGAGCGTCTTCGCCTCGGCCGGGGACTCGGGGGCCACCAACGGGCTCGGCGCCGCCAACGCCCTCTTCCCGGCCTCGGACCCCAACGTCACCGCGGTCGGCGGCACCGCGCTCTTCACTGACGGCGTGACGTCCTCCCGGAGTGAGGTGACCTGGAACGACGCCACCAACTGCCCGTTCACCTGCAAGTACGGGCCCTTCGGCGCCACCGGGGGCGCCCCCAGCGCCCTCTTCCCCGCCCCGAGCTACCAGTCGGCCCTCTCCCACATGCGCCAGCGCACCACCGCCGACGTCAGCTTCAACGCCTCGGTCTACACCTCGGTCCTGATCTACCTGGGCTTCCTCGGCCCCAAGAGCGGCTTCTACTTCTTCGGCGGCACCAGCGAGGGCTCGCCGTCCTGGGCCGCCATCGCCGCCATCGCCGACCAGGCCGCGGCCGGCAGTGGGGAAGGCCCGCTGGGGCCGCTCAACCCCCGCCTCTACGCGATCGGGGCCGACTCAACCGCGTACGCCACGGCCTTCCACGACATCACGGTCGGCAACAACCACTTCCCGGCCAGCGCTCCGGGCTTCCCGGCCGGCACCGGCTACGACCTGCCCACCGGGCTGGGCTCCCCGAAGGTCGCGGACCTCATCAACCTGCTGATCCACCCATGATCCACCCGCCGAGCTGATCGGCCGCCCGCCGGGTCGCCCGCCCGCCGCTGCCGCCCCCCGGGCGGCGGCGGCGGGGACCGGGCCTACTCGGGCCCCGTCGGCCCGACCACCGCGCCCGGCACCCGGACCCGCCAGACCAGGGCGCCGCCGGCAAGGAAGC
>JAKABB010000127.1 GCA_021802045.1 bacterium | reverse complement strand
GGCCGTAGACACCCCCAAGCCGGCGGCGGCCGCGCCCGGACCGGCCGGCGGGCCGGTGCTGCCCCATCTGTCGGTGGCGGCCTGGGAGGCCCGGGTGGCGGGGCGCCGACGCTTCCAGGCCCCCGAGCTGGACCCGGGGAGCGCGGAGCGGCTGGCGGCCCTCTTCGGCCGGCCCGTCACCGCCGCCGCTGCGGTGGCGGCGATCCTCGACGAGGTGCGCCAGGAGGGCGACCCGGCCCTGGTCCGCTGGACCTCGCGGCTCGACGGGGTCGACCCGCGGCCCCTGCGGGTGCCGGCGGCCGCGCTGTCGGCCGCCTGGCAGGGCCTGGAGGCGGACCTGCAGCAGGCCCTGACCCTGGCCCACCAGCGGATCACCGACTTCCACACCCTCCAGCGCGACGCCCGCTGGCGGGGCAGCGCCGACCTGGGGCTGCGCCCCGGGCCGGTGGAGCGTGCGGGCCTGTACGTGCCCGGGGGCCGGGCCGCCTACCCCTCCACGGTGCTCATGACCGCCGCCCCGGCCCGGGTCGCCGGCGTCCCGGAGGTGGTGGTCGTCACCCCGCCCCGGCCCGACGGCACGGTGGCCCCGACGGTCCTGGCCGCGGCCCACCTGGCGGGGGTGACGGCGGTCTACCGCGTCGGGGGCGCCCAGGCCATCGCCGCCCTGGCCTACGGCACGGCCTCCATCCCGGCGGTCGACGTCATCGCCGGCCCCGGCAACATCTTCGTCACCCTGGCCAAGCAGCAGGTGGTGGGGGCGGTCGGGATCGACGGCCTGGCCGGCCCCAGCGAGGTCCTGGTCATCGCCGGTGGCGACGCCGACCCCGACCACGTCGCCGCCGACCTCGTCTCCCAGCTGGAGCACGACCCGCTGGCCTGGGCGGTCTGCCTGACCGACGACCCAGCCTTCGCCGCAGCGCTCCGGGCCCGCTTCACCCGCCGCGCCGGCGAGGCCGCCCGCAGTGGGATCATCGCCGCCGCCGCCGGCGCCCAGGCCGCGGTGGTGGTGGTCCGAGACCTGGCGGCGGCGGTGGCGCTGGCCAACGCCTTCGCCCCCGAGCACCTGTCGCTGCAGGGCCGGACGGCCGAGCCGCTGGCGGAGGCCTGCCGCACCGCCGGGGCCCTCTTCATCGGCCCCTACGCCCCGGTGTCGCTGGGGGACTACACGGCCGGGCCCAACCACACCCTCCCCACCGGCGGCGCGGCCCGCTTCCACGGGCCGCTGGCGGTGGACGACTTCGTCCGCTGGACCAGCGTGGTCCGGATGGACGAGACGACCTACCGCCCCCTCGCCGAGGCGGCCATCATCCTGGCCACCAGCGAGGGGCTGGAGGGCCACGCCGCCGCCCTGCGCGCCCGCTTCCCCCCCGGGGGCTGAGCCGCCCGGTGGCGTCGGACGCCGGCGGCTAGGCGCCGGGGTCTGGGGCCAGCAGCGACCGCACGTGGTCGGCCAGCGCCTCGCCGTTCACCCCCAGGCGGGTCAGGCTGTGCAGTCGCGCCCCCTCCCGCCACCAGCGCCGGCCGACCGCCGTCACCGGGGCCGCGCCCGCGCCGCGGGCCACCGCGTGGCTGACCACCTCGCAGGCGGCGCCCCCGGCCGTGGCCACCGCCACCTCGGTGAGGCCGATGGCCTGGGCGGCGACCCACCGCAGGCCGCCGACGCCGTCGGCGCCGAGGAACCCGACCTCGCGGTGCCGGGGCTGGCCACCGGGGAGCTCCCAGGTCAGCTGCTCGTAGGTCAGGAACAGGCGCCCGTCGTGGGCGAAGGTCAGCTGCTCGCGGTACCGGTACGGAGGCCGCGCCGGCCACAGGCCCCGCCCCTCCCCCACCCAGCGGCCGACCAGGAACGCCAGCGGCGCCAGGGCCGGGTGCAGCTCGGCCGCGCCCGGGGGCGGGGTCGGCGGCGGGCCCGCGGTGTCGGGCACGGCACACACCGCACCGACAGTACTCCCGGCGGGGCAGGGCGCGCCCGTCCGGGTACCATCGCCGGGTGACGGCCGTGACGGGTGCGGACGACGGACGCGGGGAGGGCGAGACGGGGGCGGCGGGCCGCCCCCGCACGGCGGCCCACGACCACAAGACCCCGCCGGCGCTGCGGGAGTTCCTCACCAGCGGCTGGGAGGCCCCGGCCCCGCCACCGGCGGAGCCGGTCCCGGCCCTGGCCCAGCACGCCGAGCGCCGGGCGGCCCTGTCGCGGCGCTTCCCGGGGCTGTTGCTGGTGGTGCCCAGCGGCGTCGAGCTGACCCGGGCCAACGACACCGCGTTCCGCTTCCGCCCGGCAACCGACTACCTCTACCTCCTGGGGGACGGCGAGCCCGAGGAGGTTCTGGTCATGGAGCCCCGGCCCGATGGCGGCCACGACGCCCGGGTGTACGTCGAGCCCGACCCCGACTGGGGCGACCTCTCCGTCTTCGAGGACCGGGTCAAGGGCGCCCTGTGGGTCGGGCCCCGCCGCGGCCTGGCCGCCAGCCGCCGCCGGTTCGGCCTGGAGGCCCGGCCCCTGACCGAGCTGCCCCAGGCGCTGGGCGCCCACCACCAGGGCGCGGTCCTGCGGGGGCTGGACCCGGCGGTCGACCGCCTGACTGCCGACATCGCCGGCCCCGACGCCGAGCTGGCGGCGGCCATCAGCGAGCTGCGCCTGGTCAAGGACGCCACCGAGATCTCGGCGCTGGAGGAGGCCTGCGACCTCACCACCCAGGCCTTCGAGGCGGTGGTCCGGGCCCTGCCCCAGAGCCGCAGCGAACGGGACGTGGAGGTCGCCTTCTTCGCCACCGCCCGCCGCCAGGGCAACGACACCGGCTACCTGACGATCGCCGCCGCCGGCGCCCACGCCACCGTCCTGCACTGGTCGCGCAACGACGGCCCCCTGCGCCCCCAGGACCTGCTCCTGCTCGACGCTGGCGTGGAGACCCGGCGCTACTACACCGCCGACGTCACCCGGACCCTGCCCATCGGGGGCCGGTACTCGCCGGAGCAGCGGGCAGTCTACGAGATCGTGCTGGCGGCGCAGCGGGCGGCCCTGGCCCTGGTGCGGCCGGGCCAGCGCTTCCGGGCCCCCCACGACGCCGCCATGGTGGTCTTGGCCGAGGGCCTGGAGCGGCTGGGCGTCCTGCCGGTGCCGGCGGCCGAGGCCCTGCGGGCGGACCGCCAGCTCTACCGGCGCTACTCCCTCCACGGGGTCAGCCACATGCTGGGGCTCGACGTCCACGACTGCAGCCACGCCCCCGAGGAGGCCTACACCGGGGCCACCCTCGAGGTGGGCATGGTCCTGACGGTGGAGCCGGGACTGTACTTCCAGCCCCACGACCTGACCGTGCCTGAGCCGCTGCGCGGCCTGGGGGTCCGGATCGAGGACGACGTGCTGGTCACCCCGGACGGCTGCCGGGTGCTGTCGGCGGCGCTCCCGGTGGAGCCGGACGCGGTCGAGGCCTGGATGGCCCGCCTCTGGGCGCCGGCCGGCGCCCCGTAGGGGCCCCGGCCCCTACGGGGCGCTGGGGCTGGTCGAGCCGTAGGCGACGGCGAAGGCGTTCGTCTGCTTCGAGGGAACGGACGGGGTCGAGACCTGCTTGTGGCGCTGGATCATGACCCCGCCGTCCTGGGACACCAGGCCGGGGTTCCCGCCGTTGACGGTGAGGGAGCTGAAGGTGGTCTGCCCGTAGTCGGCCAGGGTGGCGATGTGACCGCCGATGGTCGGGGCCTCCTCGATCCACTCCGCCGAGCTCGCGGGGCCGCTGTAGCTCTGAGTGGTGGTGAAGCTCTCACTCTGGGTCACGTCCTTGAGGGTGATCGTCCAGGAGCCGCCGCCGTCGTTGACGATGCTGGCGGTCATGGAGTCCCCGGGGGACACCGTCATCGTCGTGATCTGGGTCTCGGCGGCCGGCAGGATCTCCCACCAGGCGTAGTACTGGGCGTGGCCGGCGGTGTAGTCCTGCTCGGTGCCGGTCTGGATCAGGCTGCTGTTGTTGAAGCCGTCGATCCCGATCCAGGAGGAGGAGTAGGTGCTGCCCTTGGTCCGCACCACGGTGGGCACGGTCCAGGTCCCGGTGATCTGGCTGTAGCTGCCTTTGGAACCGCTGAGGGCGTAGCCGGACCAGTTGGAGGACGTCCAGCCGAAGGTGCTGCTGCTATGGCCATGGCCGTGGCCGGAGTCGGGGAGCCGGGCCCCGACCCGGGCGTGGTTGCCGGCCGGGAGGGTGGAGGCCGCGGCGGTGGCGGGGAGCGACAGGGCCAGGGAGCCGAGCAGAACGCCGGTGAGCGCCAGTCGTCGCATGGGACAGAGCCTCCGTCTAGCTGCCGGGGAGCACCGGAGAGGATAGCCGACGCGCCGGCCGGGCGGGCGGAGTCGCCACCGACCGTTACCGGATCGTCAGTCCTGCAGGGTCGCCAGCAGCTCGTCCTGCACCCAGCCCAGGGCGTGCAGGGCCGCGTACGGGGGACGGCCGTGGGCGGGCGGGTCCAGATCCTCCTCCCAGCCGTCCCCGGTGATGCCGATGTGCTCGGCCAGCACCACCCGGAGCACCGCCAGGGCCCGCAGCCAGGCGTCCACCTCGGCCGCCGTCAGCCGGGAGACGGGGCCCGGCTCCGCCAGGACGCGCCGCATCTCGGCCACGTCCCGGGCGTGGGCCTCCTGCAGGTCCGGTCCGGTGAGGCGGCGATACTCCGCCTCCAGGACGGGGTCGTCGTAGGCGGGCGGGACGGCCCGGCGCGACAGGGGGACCATCGGGTCCAGCTGGGCCAGCAGGCCCAGGAGCGCCTGCCGCTCCAACCCCTCCAGCTCCACCTCGGCGCCGCCGGGCACCCGGCGGATGGCGGCCATGGTCAGGGGCGGGCCAGCGTCGCCTGGAGACCGTGGGCGTGGAGCTGCGCGACCGCCACCTCGGCCTGCTCCCGCGGCGCCGCGGCCACCACCGCCCGGCCCTCGTGGTGCACCTGGAGCATCAGCCGGGTCGCCGTGGGCTGGTCGTAGCCGAAGAGCCGGCGCAGCACCCAGACCACGTACGACATGAGGGTGACGGGGTCGTTCCAGACCACCACCTCCCAGGCACGGTCCCGCTGGGCGGCTCCCTCGGCCGCCGGCCGCTTCGCCCGCTCGGAGACGGCGCCCTCGCCCGGCATGCCCCTACCCTACCGCGCTCCGGCCGCCTCCGCGAGTCCGGCGGGCGCCGCGGCGGTCAGGCGGCGGGACGGGCCAGCTCCCCGTCGTCCGCCAGCAGCCATCGCTGCAGGTGGCGGTGGCCGAGGACGACCACCAGCACCGCCACCAGCAGACCGGCGGCGGCGAGCCCCAGCCCGATGTGGCTGACCAGGCCGGGGAAGCGGGTGAAGGCGCGGCCGGCGAGGTCGGCCAGCAGCCCGTAGAGCGCGGCCCAGGCGACCCCGCCGGCCACGTTGAAGGCCAGGAAGCGGCGCCAGCGGTAGCGGGCGAGGCCGGCCAGGAAGGAGCAGGCGATGCGCAGCTCGGTCACGAAGCGGGCGATGACGATGGTCTTGCCGCCGTGGCGGGCGAAGAAGCGCTCCCCCAGCCGCAGCCAGCGCGCGGCCGCCGGCACCCGCGGGGCCAGGGCGGCCACCACCGCGGTCCCGGCGAAGCGCCCGATGGCGTAGCCGATGTTGTCGCCGACGATGGCGCCGGCGGCGGCCGCCACGATGACCAGCGCCAGGTTGAGCTGCCCGGCTCCGGCCAGGGCGGCGGCGGTCAGGAGCGCGGTGTCTCCGGGGAAGGGCACGCCGAGGCACTCGATGGTGACGGCCAGGAACACCGCCAGGTAGCCGTAGGTGTGAACGAACTGGATGAGATGGAATCCCACGCCCGCGACTCTAGCGGGGCCCGTCGGCCGGCGGGTGTCCCGCCTCAGGAGCCCCGGTGTCGGCCCGCCCGGTGCGCACCCCCGGCCCGGCGACCCCGCGCGCGGTCGCGGAACGGCCCGGCGACCGGGCGCGGCGCCACGGCCCAGAGGGGGTCGGCGGGGCCGACGAGGCCCGAGGGGCCCGCCCCTGCTGGCGGCGGGGAGGAGCGCCGGATCAGAACCGGAGCAGATGCCGCCGGCCGGCCAGGGCCAGCGCCACCCCGAGCAGACCGAAGAGCGCCCCCGGGAGCAGGGGCCACGGCCACCCCCCGCCGGCATACGGCCCGATGAACAGTGCCACCAGGAGGAACCAGGCTGCCGCCAGGAGCAGAAGGCCGCCGACCACCATCATGCCGACCCCGATCGCGAGCTCGTAGGCCAGACGGCCCGGCGACAGTGGGCCGGGGGTTGGTCCGGCGCCGGGCCGGGCCGAGCGGACGACCAGGACCGCCGCGACGATGGCACCGGCGAGGACGAGCAGGACCAGGACGATCGTCCAGACGTCGGTCGCGGGCCCGGACGCGAAGCGCACCCGCGGAGTATGGGCCCGAGCCCCCGAGGGCGCCAGCCCGCCCGCCGGTCCTCCCTGTACCCTCAGGAGCGATGCCCCCCTCCTCACGCCGCGACCCGCCCCCGGGGCCGGGCCGGCGGCCGACGCCCGGCGCCCGCAGGGCCGGCCCCGCCGCCGCCGC
>JAKABB010000024.1 GCA_021802045.1 bacterium | reverse complement strand
GCCGCGGCGGGCGGGGCCCCGCGCCGGTGGCCGCCCCGCCGACCCCGGGCTGACGGGGGCCGGCGGGGCGCTCGCCGGTCAGCCCTGCGGCGTCACCACTGGAGGCGGTCCGCCAGCAGCGCAGCCACCGCCAGGCTGGAGGTGGCCGCCGGTGAGGGGGCGTTGCGCAGGTGGACGACACGGTGGTCCTGGTCCTCGACCAGGAAGTCGTCGACCAGTTGCCCGTCCGCGCCCAGGGCCTGGGCCCGCACCCCCGACGGACCCCAGCGCAGGTCACGGGCGGTCAGCGCCGGCAGGTAGCGCCGGACCTCGCGCGCCAGGCGGCGCCGGGAGAAGTCCCGCCGGTACTCCCCAACCGCCGCCCGCCAGTGCCGCCGCGCCAGCCGGCGCAGCCCGGGGTGGGCCAGCGCCGCCCCCAGGTCGGCCCAGTTGACGTCGGTCCGCCGGTAGCCCTCCCGGGCCGTGGCCAGGACCGCGTTCGGTCCGACCCAGACCTCGCCGGAGAGTCGCGGCGTGAGGTGGACGCCCAGGAACGGGAGCGCGGGGTCGGGGACGGGGTAGACCAGGTGGCGGACCCCGGTCCGGCCCCCGGGGCGCAGCAGCCAGTAGTCGCCGCGGAAGGGGACGATGGCCGGGTCGCGCCCGTCGCCGCTGAGCGCCGCCACCCGGTCCGCCTGGAGGCCGGCGCAGGTCACCAGTCGGGCCACCTCGACCCGGTCCCCGCGGTCGTTGGCGATCTCGACCGCCGCCGGACCGCGCGCGATGGCGGTGACCCGCCAGCCCGTCAGCACGCGGCCCCCAGCCGCCCGCACCTCGGCGGCCAGGGCCCGGGCGACCGCGCCGTAGTCGGTGATGGCGGTGTGCGGGGACCAGATCGCCTCCAGCCCGCCGAGGTGGGGCTCCAGGTCCCGGATCCCGGCCGGGCCCAGCCGTTCCAGGTCGCGCACGCCGTTGGCCCGCCCCCGCTCCAGCAGCGCCGCCAGCCCGGCGCACTCCTCAGGACGGGTGGCGACGATCAGCTTGCCCAGCTCCCGCCAGGCGAGGCCGTGCTCCTGGCAGTACTCGCGCATGCGGGCAGCGCCCTCCACGCACAGGCGCGCCTTGAGGGAGCCGGGCGGGTAGTAGATGCCGGTGTGGACGACGCCTGAGTTGTGCCCGGATTGGTGCTGGGCGACCTCCCCCTCCTTCTCCAGCACCACCACCGTCAGCCCCGGGCGCCGCCGGAGCGCCTCCCGAGCCAGGGCCAGCCCCACGATGCCGGCGCCCACCACCCCCAGTTGGTAGCGGGCCCCGGCGGTCCCGGTCATCCCCACCAGTCGCGACGGTGGGCCGGCCTACCCATCGTCGGCGCCTGGCGGGGCTCCGAGCCAGTTGGCCAGGAACCCCGCTGACTCGCCGCCATCCACCGCCAGCACCGCCCCGTTTACGAAGCTCGCGTCGTCCGAGAGGAGCCAGGCGACCGCGGCCGCCACCTCGGCGGGCTGCCCCAGGCGGCCTGCGGGAATGCGCGCCGTCACCGTCCGCAGCAGGTCCGGGTCCTCCATCTCCCGGGCCATCATGCGAGTCGCGATCTGCCCGGGGCACACCGCGTTGAGGCGCAGCCGGCTGCCCAGCTCCAGGGCCAGCGCGCGGGTGAGGCCAATGACGGCGGCCTTGGACGCCGTGTAAGCGCTGGAGCCCTCGGCTCCCACCAGCCCGTAGATGGAGGCCACGTTGACCACGGCCCCGCCGCCGGCCTCCAGTAGCGTCCGGCACTGGCGGGTGAACTGGTAGGCGGCACGCAGGTTGACCTGGTAGATGCGATCCAGATCCGTCACCGGGGCGTCGGCCAGGCGGCCCCGCAGGGAGATCCCGGCGTTGTTCACCAGCGCGCGCAGCCGGCCCGCACCCAGATCGGCGGCCACGGCTACGGCGGCGGCCACGTCGGCGTCGACGGTCACGTCGCCGGGGACGAAGGTGACGTGCTCCAGCGCTGCCGCGGTTCCCGTGCCGCAGGTGCGATCGGTCCCGGTGAAGACCACCTGGTAGCCGTCACGCGCCAGGCGGGCCACGCAGGCCCGGCCGATGCCGTGCGTCCCCCCGGAGACGAGCGCCACCGGGGGCCCGGCCGCCTCCGGCGCGCTCATCCCGCCGGGGGCCGCACCCGGCGGGTCCCACGAGCCACCGACGCGCGCCCCGGGGCCGCAACCGCGCGATCTAGGCCGCTGTCAGCGCGCCTGGATGTCGCCATAGTTCAGGTACTTGATCTCGAGCCAGTCGTCGATGCCGTACTTCGACCCCTCGCGCCCGAGCCCCGACTCCTTGACCCCCCCGAAGGGGGCCACCTCGGTGGAGATCAGCGGGGTGTTGATGCCGACGATGCCGTACTCCAGGCCCTCGGCGACCCGCCAGGTTCGGGCCACGTCGCGGCTGTAGAAGTAGGCGGCCAGGCCGGCCGGGGTGTCGTTGGCCCGGCGGACCGCCTCCTCCTCGGTCTCGAAGACACTGACCGCCGCCAGGGGCCCGAAGGTCTCCTCGCGGGCGATGCAGCTGGTGTCCCCGATGCCCACCACCACGGTGGGCTCGTAGAACGTGCGGCCCAGGTCGTGGCGACGACCGCCCAGGACCAGCTCGCCACCGCGGGTGACGGCATCATCGACATGGCGCTGGACCTTGGCCAGGGCCGCGTCGTCGATGAGGGGCCCGATCTCGGCGCCGGGCTCGCGTCCGGGCGCCACCCGCAGCCTGCGGACACGGTCCACCAGCGCCGAGACGTAGCGGTCGTAGATCCCCTTCTGGACCAGGATGCGGTTGGCGGACACGCAGGTCTGCCCCGCGTTGCGGAACTTGCAGACCACCGTGCCCGCCACGCTCGACTCCAGGTCGGCGTCATCGAAGACGATGAAGGGGGCATTGCCACCCAGCTCCAGCGAGACCTTCTTCACCCCGGCGGCGCACTGCGCCATCAGCTGCTTGCCGACCACGGTGGACCCCGTGAAGCTCAGCTTGCGGACCAGCGGGCTGGCGGTCATCTCCCGCCCCACCTCAGCGACCGACTCCTCCGGGGTCGTGATCACGCTGAGCACCCCGGGCGGCAGCCCGGCCCGCTCGGCCAGGACCGCCAGGGCCAGCGCCGAGAGGGGGGTCTGCTCCGCCGGCTTGAGGACCATGGTGCAGCCGGCGGCCAGCGCCGGCGCCGCCTTGCGGGTGATCATGGCGGCGGGGAAGTTCCACGGCGTGATGCCCACCGTGACTCCGACCGGCTGCTTCACGACGACGAGCCGGTGGTCCGGGTCGTAGGTGGGGATGGTGTCGCCGTAGACCCGCCTGCCCTCCTCCGCGAACCACTCCAGGAAAGAGGCCGCGTAGGCGATCTCGCCGCGGGCCTCGGCGAGCGGCTTGCCCTGCTCGGCGGTCATCAGCCGAGCCAGGTCCTCGACGTGCTCCAGCATCAGCTCCGACCAGCGGCGCAGAATCCGGGCCCGGTCCCGGGCGGGGCGGCCGCGCCAGTCCCCCAAGGCCCGGCCGGCGCCGGCCAGCGCCCGCCGGGTCTCGGCAGAGCCCAGGTGCGGGACCCGCCCCAGCACCTCCCCGGTTGCCGGGTCGGTGACGGGGAAGGTGTCGCCGCTGTCGGCTTCGACCCACCGGCCGTCGATGTAGGCCCGCTGGCAGAGCAGGGACCCGTCCCGCAGCCCGACGAGCTCAGCCGTGGTGGGCACCGGCCTCCCCCGCGTCGCCGACGACGGTCCGCTTGGAGGTGGCGGCGATGGCCTCCTCCAGGATCCCAAGCCCCTCCTCCAGTTGCTCGTCGGTGATGACCAGCGGGGCCAGGAAGCGAATGACGTTGTTGTGGGTCCCGGCCTTGAAGAGCAGGAGCCCGTTCTCGTAGCTCTGGCGGAAGATCGCGTCCACCTCGGCCACGGCCGGCTCCTTGGTGGTCCGGTCGCGCACGAACTCGACGGCGGCCATGGCGCCCAGCCCGCGGGCCTCCCCCACCAACTCGAACTCCTCCCACCAGCGGTGGAAGCGGTCCTGCACCGTGCGCGCGACCACCGCCGCCCGCGCCAGCAGGTCCTGCTCCCGCATCAGGCGCAGTGAGGCCAGCGCCGCCGCGCAGGCCAGCGGGTTACCGCCGAACGTCCCGCCCAGGCCGCCCACCTGGGGGCTGTCCATGACCTCGGCCCGGCCGATGACCCCGGCCAGGGGGAGCCCAGCGGCCACCGACTTGGCGAAGCAGAGCAGGTCGGGCTCAACCCCGTAGTGCTCGCTGGCGAACATGGTGCCGGTCCGGCAGAAGCCGGTCTGGACCTCGTCGGCCACGAAGAGGATGCCGTGGGCCCGACAGGTCTCGGCCACGCCCTGGACGAACTCCACCGGTGCGGGCAGGAACCCGCCCTCCCCCTGGACCGGCTCCATGACCACGGCCGCCACCTGCTCCTCGCCGATCTCGTCGTGGAGGGCGCGGCGGAACTCCGCCAGCGCCTGCTCCCCGCTCACCCCCCGGTACGGGTAGGGGAAGGGTACGCGGTAGACCTCCGGCGCGAAGGGGGCGTAGCCCCGCTTGTAGGTGGCCTCCTTGGCGGTCATGGTCAGGGTCAGCAGGGTGCGGCCGTGGAAGGCGTTGGTGAAGACCACGATCGCCTGCCGTCCGGTGGCGTGACGCGCAATCTTGACCGCGTTCTCCACCGCTTCCGACCCGCTGTTGACCAGCAGGCCCTTCTTGGGGAAGTCACCGGGAGTCAGCTGGGCCAACTCCTCCAGCACCGCGATGTAACCGTCGTAGGGGGCCACGATGAAGCAGGTGTGAAGGAGCCGGTCCGCCTGCTCTTTGATCGCGGCCACCACCTGTGGTGGGGTGTGGCCGACGTTGAGGACGCCGATGCCGCCCACGAAGTCCAAGAAGACGTTGCCGTCGACATCGGTCAGGGTGGCGCCGGAAGCGGAGGCCGCGAAGACGGGGGCCGCGAACGGCACCCCACGGGCGACGACGCCCTGCCGCCGCTGCCAGAGCGCCTCAGAGCGCGGCCCGGGAATCGCGGTGGTGATCTTGACCGTGGGCATGTGCTGCGCCGCCTCCTCTTCATCATCCGTCCCGGCGGGGACGCCCTGCGAACACGCCGCCTCTCTGAGCCTCCCCCCGCGCCGAGCCGGCGGTCGGCGCATCGGCGCTGGGTGTTTGCAGGCCTACATAGAGTTTACAACTATGCAGCCCGTCCCGGACCCAACCGCCGACTCAGGTCCCCTCCGCGCTCTCTGCCCCCCGCGAGCGCCCGGCCAGGGACATCCGCTCCGGGTGCCGGCGCACGTAGTAGGCGGCGACCACGAAGCCGGCCACCAGCCAGAGGAGGGCGAAGATCGCCGCCGAGCCGAAGGGGCTGGCGGGCAGCGGGTTGACGCTGTAGAAGATGACCGTGCCCCCGATCAGGGTCGCCACGGTCGGCACCACCCCGTGCAGCAGGACCCGGAACCGCTCCACCTTGCGCTGCCGAATGGTGAAGACGGTGAGGGCGGTGTTGGCCACGATATGCACCGCAATGATGCTCACCCCGGCGATGGTCAGGAGCCAGAGGGCCCCGTTGATCGGTCCGAGCAGAGCTCCGGCGACCATGTTGATCACCAAGATCACCACCAAGAAGGCAACGACAGCCTGGCTCGGCGTCCGGAAACGGGGGTGCACCCCCTTGATGCGGCTGAAGATGATCCCATCCCGGCCGGCGCTGAACCAGATCCGGGTGACCGCATTGACCTTGGCCACCATGTAGCTCAAGTAGCTGTTGATGGTGAAGACCACCAGCAGCACCCAGCCGATGGTGCCCAGGTAGTGCTGGTACACGATGAGCCCGGGATCAGGCGAGCTGGCGTAGGTGGACATGTGGCTGACCCCCCAGCCCACGGTCAGGGCGTACGCCGGGATCACCACCGCGACCCCGGCCAGGACCCAGCCGATCCACAGCGCGCGCGGGATCAGCCGCTTGGAGTTCCGCGTCTCCTCGGAGACCGTGGTCGACACACCCAGTCCGGTGAAGTCCAGTACCGAGAAGATGACGGCAAGGAAGAGCAGTCGGAACTGCCCGTGGACTGGGGCGAGGGTGAAGACCGACAGGGTGTTGCGGTGCCCCACCTCCAGGATGATGACCAGGGAGGTGATGACGAGGAAGGCCACCTCAGCGAACCCTGACCACATGGTGTAGGTCAAAGAGGGCTTGATCCCGATGTAGGAGAGCACCACTCCGTAGGCGAGGATGATGAGCGCCACCGGGACCCAGCCCCAGCCGGTGTGCGCCAGCGTGGAACTGAGCAGGAAGATGAACGACCCAAGACCGAGCACACCAAAGGCCGGTCCCGTCAGGTTCTCGCCCATCCAGTACCACAGCGCCAGCACTCCGCCGCCACCGCCCAACCCCCGGGCCGAGTAGGCGTAGTAGCTGCCGGCATTGACAATGCGCTTGGAGAACTCCACCGGCACCACGATCCACAGCCCGTAGATCAGCCAGGCGATGAGTACCGCCAAGGGGGTGGCCCCGAGGGCGAAGAGAGCGGTGCCGACGAGCAGGATCGCCACGTCGCCGGCCGGGGCCACGTACGAGAATGACTGGAAGGCGGCGTGCCAGACGCCGACCGAGCCCCCGCGCAGTTCGGTGGACAGTTCCGCGTGACCGGCCGGCGGTACAGGCGCTGTCACATCAGCCACAGACTGTCCTCCCCGCCTCCTGCGGCGGCTCTCCCCACCAGCAGTCGCCTGGCTGTTGGCAGCCTTGTTAAGTGGTTGCAAGGCTAACAAAGGATTCGGGGATGCGCAAGACCCCCGAGCGGCTCACCTCAGCCAGCATCTCCGGCGCGAGGTGCAATCCGCGAGAGCTTGGCCGCCTGGTGGTGGGGCGGGTGGGCCAGGCCAAGCCCGGCGGGCTGCTCCGCCGCGCGGTCCCGGTGGCCGTGGGCCGGTGCGAGAGATGGACGTCCCCGGGGTGCCTGGAGATCGACCGGGTCACCCGCGGCGGCGAGGTGGCGGTCGGAGAGTGGATCTGAGCCCTGTGTGCCGCCGACCTCTCCGCCGGCTCGACGGAGAGAATGCCGTCATCGGCCAGGCAGACCCGGATCTTGGCAGCGCCGAGGCGGATCCAGCGCCAGTTGCCCTTCCCGCTCCTCGAGCTGCACTCGGACGACGGCAGCGAGTTCCTCAACGGGCATCTGCGGCGCTGGTGCCGCCAGACCGGGATCCTGCCCTCCTGCTCCCGTCCCGAGCACGGGAACGGCAACTGCCACGTTGAGCAGAACAACTGGGCCGTGGTGCGCCGCCTGATCGGCTGCCAGCCGCTCGACAGCCCCGACCGGTTACCGTGGCTGGGCTCCCTGTGCGGCGACCTCCTCCGCCCCTACAACATCTGCTTCCCGCCCGTGATGCAGCTGACCGGCCAGGAGTCCGTGGGCCACCAGATTCGCAAGCACCACGACCAGCCCACTCCCCCGCCGAAACGGGGGTTGGACAGTGACCAGGCGGGCCCGTTGCGGATCCGGGAGCTGGCCGTCCTCTACACCACCGCCAGCCCGCTCACCCCCAGCGCCAGACCGACCGCCGCTTGGCCGCCGTGCCCACCGCCCTGGGACTCTGCCATTAGGGGCCTGACCACTAGCGCGGCCCCTGTCCCGGCGTCATGCCCTCCTGACTCAACGATAACTGGACAGCGCGATTCCTTCGTGATTGAGGATGACCTCCCCGGCCCACTCCGACCGTGTGGGCGGCTGCCTCAGGCCGAGCCCGTCGGCCGTGGGCGGCGGGCGCGCCATGGCAACGAGTCCGTGCGATCATCAGTGCGACCGCAACGCAGGATGGACGCCGTGCATCCAGGCCCGATCCGCCCCGCCGCCGGCGCCGGCGCCGGGGCAGCCGTGGCCGCCTTGGTGCTGGTTGCGGCCGCCACGGCCGGCAGTTCCCGGACGGCCCGGGCGTACGGGCCGCCGCCGCCCCCCGCTCACCTAGCGTCGTCAGGCGTCGGGCCGCACCGGTACCTCCGGGCCGCCCCGGGGCCCTTCATCTTGCAGGCAGCCGCTGACCGGATCGCGCTGCACGGGAACCTCCGCCCCGCCACCGTCATGAGTGCCCAGCTCCTGCCCGCGGGGGCCGTGGCGTCGGTGTTACCGGGGGACTCGGTCCTGTCCCCTGCGGTGGCGACCAGCCGGCAGGTGTGGCTGATCCGGATCCAGGGAGAGCATGTGGCCCAGTTCCCGGACCCCCTCAGTCCGGCCCCGGCCTTCCACCACTCCTTCGTGCTGGTGGCTGCGACGACCGGCGCGGTTCTGGCGGTCGGCAGCCCGACCCACCACACCTGGTGACAGCCCCCGAAGACCCCGGAGCCGCGCGCTCCCTCACCGGCGCGGCCCGGGGCCGATGCGGCGCGGTGGGCCCGATTGACCCAGCCGGGCACGAACACCCCGGACACCGAGACGGTCACGGCGGCCCCGGGCGGTGGCCCGGCGGTAGGGCGCAGGATGCCGGCTGGGCCCGGGCCCCCGCGACCCGGGGCCGCCCCACCGCTGCCGAACGGTCGCCGGGAGCCTCTGGAGCACCGGCCCCCGCGGACACCCGCAACTTTGGCATCCTGTCGCAGCGACCCGCGCCCCGCGCGATGCTGAGCGCGCCCGGGGACCGACAGGGGTCGGGGGCCGCCACCAGGAGGAGCAGCGACGCCGTGAATTCGGGCCCGGGCGTCCTCTACACCGTGCACGAGGCCGCGGAGATGACCGACTGCAGCCCGGCGACGCTGCGCCACTGGGAGCGGCAGGGGCTGGTGCACCCGCGCCGGTCCCCAGCCGGCTTTCGGCTGTACGACGAGCGGGACCTGCTGACCCTGCGCCGGGCGATGCACCTGCGGCGGGTGCAGAAGCTGAGCCTGGCCACCATCCGCCGGGTGCTGCAGCAGAGCACCACCGGAGCCCCGGCGGCGGGCCCCGACCGACCGGCCCGGCAGGTGGCGATCGGGCCGCGGCTGCGGCGCCTGCGCCTGGAGCAGGGCCGGACCCTGCAGGCGGTGGCCGAGGCCACCGGGCTCTCCCACTCCTTCCTCAGCCTGCTGGAGCGGGGCCGGACCGGCGTGGCCGTGGCCACCCTGCACCGGATCCTGCACGTCTACGGCACCACCCTGGCGGCCCTCGCCGCCAGCCCCGGACGTCACGACGTCGGGTGGCTCACCCGGGCCGACCGGCGGCCCACCCTCTCCGGGCAGTTCACCGGGACCACCATCCAGCAGCTCTCGACGATGCCCGCGAGCCTGGATCCCAGCCTCTTCACCGTCGAGCCCGGGGCCGGCAGCGAGGGGGCCTACAGCCACGAGGGCGAGGAGTTCCTCTTCGTCCTCGCCGGCGTCTTCGACGTCATCCTCGGCGGGGGCAGGCGCTACCGGCTACGGACCGGCGACAGCCTCCACTACCCCAGCTCGGTCGAGCACGAGTGGGCCAATCCCGGTCCGGGGACCGCGCGCATCCTGTGGGTCAACACCCCGCCCACCTTCTGAGGCCGCCGCCGGCCGCGCAGGTGGCGTCCCCCGCCCCGGGGGTCAGGCCGCCCCGCCCCCGAGCTGGCGGGCCTGCTCGGCCGCCAGCAGGGGCTCGATCAGGGGATCCAGCTCGCCGTCGAGGATGCGCGCCAGCTGGTGGAGCTTGAGGTCGATGCGGTGGTCGGTCACCCGCTCCTCGTGGAAGTTGTAGGTGCGCACCTTCTCGCTGCGATCCCCGTGGCGCACCATCGAGCGCCGCACCTCGCGCAGCTCCTCCTCGCGCTCCGCCTGGAGCCGGTCGTAGAGCCGAGAGCGCAGCACCCGCAGGGCCTTGGCCTTGTTCTTGTGCTGGGACTTCTCGTCCTGGCAGGTCACCACCAGCCCCGTCGGCAGGTGGGTGATGCGCACCGCCGAGTCGGTGGTGTTGACGCTCTGGCCGCCGGGGCCGGTGGAGCGGAAGACATCGACCTTGAGGTCCTCCTCGGCGATCTCCACCTCCACCTCGTCGACCTCGGGCAGCACCACCACGCTCGCCGCCGAGGTGTGCCGGCGACCCTGGGTCTCGGTGACCGGGACCCGCTGCACGCGATGGACCCCGCTCTCGAACCGCAGGCGGCGGTAGGCCCCCGCCCCGTGGACCTCGAAGACCACCTCCTTGAAGCCCCCGGCCTCGCTCGGGGAGTGGTCCAGCATCTCCACCAGCCAGCGCCGACGCTCGCCGTAGCGGGTGTACATCTTGAAGAGCTCGGCGGCGAAGAGCGCTGCCTCCTCCCCGCCGGTCCCGGCCCGGATCTCCACCACCGCGTCCCGGTCGGCGTCGGGGTCGGCCGGGAGCAGCAGGCGCTGGAGCTCCTGCTCCAGTTGGTCGCGGCGGGCCGTCTGCTGCTGCGCCTCCTCCTCCAGGAAGGCCACCATCTCCGCCGACGGCTCATGCTCCCGCAGCGCCAGCGCCTCCGCGACCGCGGCGTCCGCCCGCTGCCAGCCCGCGAACGCGACCGCCACCGGCCGCAGCCGGGCCTGCTCCCGCCCCAGCCGCTCCAGGTGTCCCGGATCCCAGGCCACGCCGGGCTCGCTCAGCTCGCGGCCGATGGCTTCGAAGCGCTCCTGGATCCCAGCCAGCCGCTGGGCCATCCCCGTGGGGATCACCGGCGCGCCACCCGGCCCGCGGGCCCCGGCCCCGGGGCGGCCGTCAGCGGCCGGCCGCGGCCTTCTCGGCCCGACGCCGGAAGCGCTCGACCTGGCCGCCGGTATCGACGATGCGCTGCTCGCCGGTGAAGAACGGATGGCACACCGAGCACACCTCGGTGCGCAACCGGGGCAGCGTGGAGCCGGTGACGAACTGGCTCCCGCAGGAGCAGGTCACCTCGGCGTCGTGGTGGTACTCGGGATGGATGGCTCTCATGGCACCGTCGATCGCAGGGGATGAATGGGACGCCGACCAGGGTACCATCTGGCGCCCGCGGCCGGCCGGCGGTCAGGCGGCGGCGACCAGGTGGCCGAGGAAGCCGTGACTGACCCCGAGCCCATAGGCGGCCACGACCACCAGGGCCAGGTAGAGCAGGCCCACCAGCCAGCGCGTGCCGGGAGTGACCTGCAGGTACTCGGGCTGGCGGCGGGCCTGGCGGAACCGCCCCAGGGTGCCGAAGGCCGCCACCACCAGGATGATGATCAGGATGACGCTGGCCGCCGGGTTGTGCTGCAGCACCCACACCGTGTAGGCCGCCAGCACCAGCAGCCCCACCAGGTTGGCCCACTTGGAGACCGCCGCCGTCACCCGGCCCCCGTCCAGGGGGGTGGCCGGGATCAGGTTGAACAGATTGATGAGGAAGCCCACGTAGGCCAGGCCGGCCCAGAACTCGCTCCGCATCAGCACCGCCGCCAGCAGGCACAGCCCCGAGGCAGCCGTCCCGACCAGGGGCCCGCCGAGCGCCATCGTGGCCTCGCGCTCGACCGACCGCGGCTGCCCCTTCATGGCGATCAGGGCCCCGAGGCCGGGGATGAACATCGGAGCGCTGACCGGCTCGCCCAGGCGCCGGGCCACCAGGTAGTGCCCCATCTCGTGGACCAGGATCAGCAGCACGAAGCCCACCGCGAACAGCGGGCCGAAGAAGAGCGAGTAGAAGACGACGCTGATCAGCATGGTGATCAACGTGCCCTTGAAGGCGCCCAGCTTCAGCAGGAGGGCCCCGCCCTTGAGCGCCGCCGCCCCGACGGCCACGATGCTTCCCCACCAGCCGCGGCGCCGCCGCTTGCCCCCCGCCGGCGTCGCCGGCAGGGTGCCGGTCTCCGGCCCCGGACCCACCGGCCAGGGGCCCGCATCGCCCGGGGGGGCCGCTCCCGGCGGCGGGGGGGCCTCCATCAGCCGGACCCAGCCCGGGCCCCCCAGCCCCTGGACCCCGTCCGGCGGAGCCGCCTGCGGGTCCTCCCTCAACTCTCCATCGGCCCCGCTCGCCATCGGGTCATGATAGGTCACCGTCCGGCGGCGACCCCGGTGGCCCCGGCGGCGGCCGCCATCGCCATCCCCGGCTGCTCCACGGGGCGGGTGAAGTTCCCCACCTGCAGCTGCGGCAGGCGCTGGCGCAGGCGGCGGAGGAAGGCCGGCAGCCCGATCCCGGCGGGAAGCGCGGGCAGCCGGTCCAGCAGCCAGAGCGGGTCGACGTTGAGGCTGCGCAGCTGGAGCTGGCCGGCGCCCATCGCCTCCAGGGCCTCCGCGGTCCGCTCCACCTCGGGCGGGCTGTCGGTGACCCCGGGGAAGGTCAGCAGGTTCACCGCCACCTGGGCCCCCAGCCGGTGGAGCCGCCGGCCGGACTCGACCACGTCCTCGATGGTGTAGCCCCGGGGCCGGTAGTAGGCGGCGAAGAGCGGCTGGCTGAAGCTGAAGGCGCTGATCCGAGCGCTGTCCAGTCCCGCCGCCACCAGCGCCGTCAGCGCCGCCGGACGGCTGCCGTTGGTGTTGATGTGGATCGTCGCCCGGGGGAAGCGGGCCCGGATGGCCCGCACCGCCGGGAGCAGGCGGGGCAGCTGCAGGAGCGGCTCCCCCTCGCAGCCCTGGCCGAAGCTCACCATCTGGGCGTCGGCCCCAGACAGGTGGTAGGCCGCCACCGCGACTAGGTCGGTCGACGACGGGGCCCGCCCCAGCCGCGGCTGGGGGGTGGGGGCGCCGGAGTCGGTCTGCAGCGAGATGCAGCCCAGACAGTCGGCGTTGCAGGCCGCCGAGGCCGGCAGGGCTCCCTCGAAGCGACGGTGGAAGGTGTTCTGGGCGGTGTAGCAGTTGTGCTCCATGGCGCAGCGGCGGAGCTGGGCGATGATCGGGTTGCCGGGCAGGGCCCGCTCCGCCTCGGCCACGCGCGCGGGCAGGTCGTCAGCGCTAAAGCCGGCCGGGTCCCAGCTGGCGAGCGTGTCCGAGCGGCGGGCCGCCGCCAGCAGGGTGCCGTCCCGCTCGGCCAGGGCGGTGTAGCCGTAAAGGGGCAGGACGGGCCCACCCGGCTCGGCCGGGCCGTGGGCCGGGAGCAGCAGGCGCCAGTACCCGACCGGGAGGATGGCCGCGGCCGCCGTGCCGCGGTGCCGGGCCCAGGTCTCGGGTCGCCCGCCCGGGCCCCGCCGGGCGACCACCGGCCGCCCCGGCAGGCGGGCGACGGAGCTCCCGGGGGGCAAGGGGATCCACTCGCTCCCGCCGGTCAGGGCGGTGCCGCTGCGCCCGAGGGCCAGCCAGGGCTCGGGCGCCACCACCAGCTCGCCGTCCGGCCGCGCGTAGCAGCAGCGCAGCGGGCCGGCGGTCACACCGTGGCCGGGGCGACCGCGTCGCCCGGCAGTTCAGGCTCGATCGAAACCCCGGCGCGGTCCATGCAGGCCGCGACCAGGGCCAGGAAGAGCGGGTGGGGGCGCTGCGGCCGCGACCGGAACTCCGGGTGGAACTGACTGGCGACGAAGAAGGGATGGTCGCGCAGCTCGATGATCTCCACCAGCCGGTCGTTGGGGGAGGTCCCGCTGAAGACCACCCCGGCGTGCGCCAGCCGGTCCCGGTAGCGGTTGTTGAACTCGAAGCGGTGGCGATGCCGCTCGTACACCACCGACTCCTCGTAGGCCCGGGCCGCGCGGGTGCCGGGGACGAGCTTGCACGGGTACAACCCCAGCCGCATGGTCCCGCCCATGTCGGCGATGTCCCGCTGCTCGGGCAGGAGGTCGATCACCGGATGCTCGGTGAAAGCGTTGAACTCGGTGCTGTTGGCGTCGCTGGTGCCGATGGCCTCCCGGGCGATGTCGATGCAGGCGCACTGCATGCCCAGGCAGAGCCCGAGGTAGGGCACCCGGTTCCGCCGAGCGTGGCGCGAGGTGGCGATCTTTCCCTCGATGCCGCGATGGCCGAAGCCGCCCGGGACGATGATCCCGTGGAGACCGGCGAACACGCCCTCGTCGGCCGGGTCCAGCGTCTCGGTGTTGATCCAGCGGATGTCCACCCCCACCTCCTGGGCCACGGCCGCGTGGCGCAGGGCCTCGGTCACGCTGAGGTAGGCGTCGGGCAGCTCCACGTACTTGCCGGCGATCCCGACCCGTATCCGGTCGGTGGCCCCGTGGATCCGCGCCACCAACCGCTCCCAGGGCTCCAGGTGCACCGGGCCCACCGGCAGGTCGACCTGCTCGGCCAGGTACCGACCCAGCCCGCTGGCCTCCAGCAGCAGCGGCACCTCGTAGATCGAACGGGCGTCGGGCACGCTGATGACCGCCCGGGCCTCGACGTCGGTGAAGAGCGCGATCTTGTCGCGGACCCCGGCACCCAGGGGCTGGGGTGAGCGGCAGACGATGGCGTCGGGCTGGATCCCGATCCCGCGCAGGGTCTGCACGCTGTGCTGGGTGGGCTTGCTCTTGTACTCCTCGCTGCCGCTCACCCAGGGCACCAGGGTGATGTGGACGTAGAAGGTGTTGCGCCGTCCCACGTCGTTCTTCAGCTGGCGGATGGCCTCCAGGAAGGGCAGGGACTCGATGTCCCCGACGGTACCCCCGACCTCCACGATCACCACCTCGGCGTCGGTGGTCTCCGCCACCCGGCGGATCCGCTCCTTGATCTCGTTGGTGATGTGGGGGATGACCTGGACGGTGGCCCCGAGGTAGTCGCCCCGCCGCTCCTTGGTGATGACCTCGCTGTAGATCTTGCCGGTGGTGACGTTGCTGGCCCGGGTCAGGTTGACGTCGACGAAGCGCTCGTAGTGGCCGAGGTCCAGGTCGGTCTCGGCCCCGTCGTCGAGCACGAAGACCTCGCCGTGCTGATAGGGCGACATCGTGCCGGGGTCGATGTTGATGTAGGGGTCCAGCTTCTGGAGCGTGACCCGCAACCCACGGGCGGTGAGGATCGTCCCCAGCGACGCGGCGGTGATGCCCTTGCCGACCCCGGACACCACCCCCCCGGTGACGAAGATGAACTTGGTCACCGGGTGGCCCACGGGCGGTGCGGTGGAACCTGGCCCATGGACTCCCATCGTAGCACGCGTCCCGGCCGCCTCCTGGTCAGCGCCGGGGCTCGAGCACCACCACCCGGGTCTCGTCCGTGACCCCGGGGGACCCCGTGAGGGTGAGCTTGGGTTGGGCCGTCCACTGCTGCAGCCCCATCTCGCTGGCGAACGGTTCCAGGCCCTCCAGCCCGGCCTCGGTCAACAGGCCGGTGGCGTACTGCACCGGCACCACCACGCTCGGCTGCAGGCTCGCCACCAGCCGCGCCGCCGCGGCCGGGGCGGGACCGGGCCCGCCCCCCACCGGGATGATCAGGACGTCGATCTTCCCGAGGGCGTCCTGCTCCGCCTCGGTGACGGCGGTGACCAGGTTGCCGGTGGCGCCGATGCCGACCTCGTCGACGTCGCAGACGAAGACCACACCCTCGCCGACCGCCACCCCTCGCACCGTGATGCCCCGGACCTCGTACTCCCCCGGCCGGGCCAGCACCTGGGGGCCGCTCGCCGGGCGCAGGGTGTTGGCCTCGCCCTCGCAGCGGACCACCAGGTCGACGCCCCCCTTCAGGGCGGTCAGGAACGAGGGGTCCGTGGGTGGGTTGATGAGCACCCGCGCCTCCCGTCCCCGCGCGAGGACGGCACCGCCGCCGAGCCAGGTCAGTTCCACCGCTGTGCCTCCCGCGCCCGCCACCGCGGCGCTGTCGCGGTCCGGGCAACCCGCTCAGCCACTGACGGGAAGAGTAAGCGATAGGCGGTGGGTCACCCCCCGCCGCCACACCAGCAGCGGGATCGGCCCCCCGGTGGTGATCTGCTGGAGCTGGTCCGAGAGGGTGAGGGTGGTCGACGGGGCCTGGCCCCCCACCGCCGTCACCACGTCCCCCGGGCGCAGGCCGGCGCGGGCTGCCGGCGAGGCCGGGATCACCCGGCGCACCAGGGCGCCGGCGGGCAGGCCGAGGGCCGCGGCACTGCCGGCGTCGAGCAGCTGGCTCACCACCCCGGGGGGCACCGGCGCCGTGCCGCCCAGGGTCAGGGCGGTGGTCAGGGCCGACGCCGCGGTGGCGTCCAGCGCCGCGGTCGACCCCAAGGGCTGACCAGGCAGGCCGGTGGCTCCCAGCACCCCGATGACCTGGCCGTTGCCGTTGAGCAACGGCCCGCCCACGGCGCCGGCGGGCACGGTGGCGTCGATGCGCAGGGCCCCACCGATGAGCGACCGATGGACCGGTCCCGCCGGGTCCGGGATGGACAGGACCAGCCCGGTGCCGCTGACGACGCCGACGTCGATGGAGAGCCCAGCCCCGACCGGCGCGCCGACGGCGATGCCGGCCTCCCCCACCGTGGCCGGCGGGCCGAACGACAGCGCCGGCAGGGAGGGGCCGCCCGAGACCCGCAGGACCACGATGCCCGTCGTCGGGTCCAGGGCGGCCAGGGTGGCGGGGAGCACCCGGCCCGAGGCCAGGACCACCTCGATCCCGGTCGCCCCCTCCACCGCGCCCACGGCGGTGACCACCAGCCCGGAGGCGTTGGCGATGAACCCGCTGGCCACGTCGGCCCCGGTCACCGCCCCGTGGGCCGGGAGGCGTACGACCCGCACCACCGCAGCCCGGGTCTGGCCCAGCAGGGCGGGGACCGTCCGGCCCGACGCCTGGCCGCCGCCGGTGATGGTGCGCACGATGACCTGAGGGGCGGCGCCCTGGCCGAAGTGCCGCACCAGGAGGTAGCCGCCACCGCCGCCCAGGATGACCCCGGCGATCGCCGCCACCACCGCCACCGCCAGCAGGCGCTCCCCGGTCGGCGGCGAACCGGGGACGACCGGCGCCCGCGGGTCGCCCCGCCGGCCCACCGGCTCCTGGTCGGCGGCCGGGGAATCCGGCGGCGGGCTCATCGGGCCTCCTCCGCCGGGTACCAGGTGAGCACGGTCTGCTCGGTGGGGGCGAAGCCCGCCGCCGCGTAGAGCCGATGGGCTGGCAGGTTGCCGCGGCGGGTCCAGACCGCCGCGAAGGTCACCCCGCGACGGCGGAACAGCTCGACCGCCGCGCCGAGCAGCTGCGTCGCCAGCCCCCGACCGCGGGCCGCCGGCACCACGTAGAGCTCGGCCACCTCCCCCTCCAGCCCCGTCCCGGGGTCGTAGAGGACGCACCAGCACAGGCCGACCGGTCGCCCCGCCTGGCGGGCCGTGAACAGGTGGTTCTCCCCCCGGAAGGTCGGCCGGGTGCGGGGCAGCGCCTGGTCCAGCTCTGTCCGACTGAGCCGCGGGTGGTCGAAGTGCTCCTGCTCCTGCAGGAGCAGGTCGAGCAGGAGGTCGCGGATCTCGGGGTACTGGGCCGCCGGCAGGCGCTCGATCTGCACCGGACCATGGTACGGGCGGCCGGCCGCCCCGCCGGGGTCAGGGGCGGTCGTCGAAGTAGTCGGCCGAAGGCACGGTCCGCGCCACCCCGTCGGCGACCGCCGCCGCCGCCACCGCCTGGGCCACCCGGCCGTGGACGCCGGGGTCCAGGGCGTCGGGGACCAGGTCGTCCTCGCGGGCGTGGGCCGCGATGGCGTGGGCGGCCGCCACCAGCATGCCGGTGGTGAAGCGGGTCGCGCGGGTGTCGAGGGCCCCCCGGAACAGGCCCGGGAAGCCCAGGAGGTTGTTCACCACCGCGCCATCCACCGCCATCGCCGCGCCCGCGCCCCGGGCGACGTCCGGGTCGATCTCGGGCACGGGGTTGGAGAGGGCGAAGATGACCTGACCCGGCCGCACCAGCTGGGGGGCGATCAGTCCGGCCTGGCCGGTGGTGGCGATCACCAGGTCCGCGGTCGCCATGAGCTCGGCGAGGGTGGCCGGCGTGCCCCCCGCCGCCACCAGACGGTCGACCGAGTCGGGGGTGCCGCCCACCCCCAGCACCGGCCGGCCCAGGGCGTGCATCAGCAGGCCGGCGATCGCGGATCCGGCGGCCCCGAGCCCGACGACCCCGGCGCAGAGCTCCGCCGGGGCCCGGCCGACGAGGGTCGCCGCCCGCAGGACCGCGGCCAGCACCACGGTCGCGGTCCCGTGCTGGTCGTCGTGCAGCACCGGGATGTCCAGCCGCGCCTGGAGCGCAGGGGCGATGGCGAAGCACTCGGGGGCCGCGATGTCCTCCAGCTGGATGGCCCCGAAGCCCTGGCTGACCCGGGCCACGGCGTCCACCACCTGATCGTCGCTGCCCGGCTCGACCAGGATGGGCACCGCGCTGATGCCGACCAGCTGGGCCATCAGCGCGCACTTGCCCTCCATCACCGGCATGCCCGCGACGGGGCCGATGTTGCCCAGTCCGAGGACGGCGGTGCCGGTGGTCACCACCGCGACCGTGTTGCCGATCATGGTGTAGCGATCGGCCGCGGTCGGATCGCGGGCGATGAGGCGGCAGACCTCGGCCACCCCCGGGGTGTAGACCCGGCGCAGGTCGGCGACGCTGCCCACCGGGTAGCGCGGGACCACTTGGATCTTGCCCCCGACGTGGACCCGCAGGACCTCGTCGCGAACGTCGAGCAGGGTGGTGTGGGCCAGCTGGCGAATCGCCGCCAGCGCGGCCTCGAGCATGGCCAGGTCGGCGAAGCTCACGTCGACGTCGCGCACGACGTGATGCTGGCCCCGCTGCACGCTGTGGATCTCGCCGATGTTGCCCCCCACCCGTCCGATGGCGCTGGCCACCTCGCCCAGCACCCCGGGCTGGTTCATGTTGCGCAGGCGCAGGGAGCGCACCAGCCCGTAGGCGGCGCCGCCGGTGGCCGGCTGGGCCGCCTCGCTGGGGAAGTCCGAGCGGACGGCCGGCGGGGGTGGGTGGGCGTCAGCCATCCACGGGCACGCCCAAGACCGCGCCCCGGGCGGCGGACCCCACAAGGGCCGCGTAGCGGGCGAAGGCTCCCACCCGGTACCGGCGCTCGGGCCGTCGCCAGGCCGCCCGCCGGGCGGCGAGCTCGGTGGCGCCGACCTCGGCGCTCACCACCCGGGCGTCGACGTCGATGGTGACCGGGTCGCCGTCCACCAGCAGGGCGATCGGCCCCCCCTCGGCCGCCTCGGGGGCGACGTGACCGACCATCAGCCCATGGGTGGCCCCGCTGAAGCGCCCGTCGGTGATGAGGGCCACCGAGGCCCCCAGCCCCTGGCCGACGATCGCCCCCGTGATGCCCAGCATCTCGCGCATCCCCGGGCCGCCCCGGGGTCCCTCGTAGCGGACCACCACCACGTCGCCGGGGGCGATCCGCCGCGCCGTCACCGCCGCCATCGCCGCCTCCTCGCCGTCGAAGACCCGGGCCGGCCCGGTGTGCCGGCGCCACTGGTGCCCGGCCACCTTCACCACCGCCCCCTCGGGGGCCAGGGAGCCGTGCAGGATCACCAGGCCGCCGGTGGGCGCCAGCGGCCGCTCCAGCGGCGTGACCACCTCCTGCCCCGGGGTCTCCTGGGCCGCCGCCGCCGCCTCGCCGACGGTCTGCCCGGTGCAGGTCAGGGCCGACCCCTCGATGAGGCCAGCCGCCGCCAGCCGCCGCGCCACCAACTGGACACCGCCGGCCCGGGTCAGGTCCACCGCGTTGTAGCGCCCGCCCGGGCGCAGGTCGGCGATCCAGGGGGTGCGGGCGCTGATGCGGTCGAAGTCGTCGATCTCCAGCGGCACCCCGGCCTCGGCGGCGATGGCCAGGAGGTGGAGGACCGCGTTGGTCGACCCCCCACTGGCCACCACCCCGGCGATGGCGTTGGCGAAGGCCGCCGCGGTGAGGAGCTGACGGGGCCGCCGGTCGGCCAGGAGCATCTCCACCGCCAGTCGGCCGGCGGCCTCGGCCACCGCCGGCTTGCCCGGGTCGACGGCCGGCACCCCGCCGGACCCCAGGGGCGCGATCCCCAGCAGCTCGATGGCCATGGCCATGGTGTTGGCGGTGAACTGGCCGCCACAGGCGCCCGCCCCCGGGCAGGCCACGTCCTCCAGCGCCCCCAGCTCCTGGTCGCTGATGGTGCCCGCCTCGGCCGCGCCGATCGCTTCGAAGACATCGATGATGGTGACATCGCGGCCCCGGAAGCGACCGGGCTGGATGGCCCCGCCGTAGAGCAGGCAGCCGGGCAGGTCGAGGCGGGCCAGCGCCATCGCCGCGCCGGGGATCGTCTTGTCGCAGCCCACCAGGGCCACCATGCCGTCGAGGAGGTGGCCCCGCATCGCCACCTCGATGGAGTCGGCGATCACCTCCCGGCTGATGAGGGAGGCCTTCATCCCCTCGGTCCCCATCGCCACGCCGTCGCTGACGGCGATGGTGTTGAACTCCAAGGGGGTCCCGCCGGCCGCCCGAATCCCCCGCTTGACGTGCTCGGCCAGCCCCCGCAGGCCCAGGTTGCAGGGCATGGTCTCGATCCAGGTGTTGGCCACCCCGATCAGCGGTCGCGCCAGGTCGCCGCCGGTCAGGCCGGCCCCCTTCAGCATGGCCCGGGCGGCGGCGCGCTCCCGACCCTCGACCAGGCGACGGCTGGGCCACGGCCGAGCGGTGGATGCGACGGCCATCTCGGATCCCTCCCTGCAAGCGGTGTCGGGGCGCGCCGGCCGGCCCCGGGACGTGGCTGCCACGGTAGCAACTCGACCACGGGACGGTCACGGCCAGGGGGTCCGGGTTGACATGGCGATGGTCGGCCGCTATAACTAGGATCACTTTGAACGGCACCACGCGCCTTCCGCTGACCGCCGGGAGCCTTGAGCTCCTCGTACTCCTTATTCCCAGGGGGCTGGTCAGCTAGCGCGCACAACGCCTTAGCCAAAGACCGGCCCCCCCCGCGGGGGCCGGTCTTTTTTTTGCCCCCGCCCCACCCATCGCCACCGCCGCCACCGCCCGCCGCCCCATCCCCAAGAGGAGCCCCAGCATGACCCCGACCTCGGCACCCACGACCGACCCGGCCCGCGACCACGCCGTCGAGGCGGTCCTGGCGGACTTGGACCTGGACGAGAGCGGCCGCAACGCAGTGCATCGGCGTCTGGCCACGGCCCCCCAGCGCCCGCTGCGGGTGGTGGCCGCGGACGCCGCCACCACCTGGGCCATCGGGCAGGCCTACGCCGCCGAATGAACCCCAGCATCCTGGCCGCGACCGACCCCGACCCCGCCGCCGCCCGGCCCGCGGTGGTGGCGGCCCCGGCGCTGTGCGGGGCCGAGCTGCTGCTGGCGGCCCTGGTCCGCGAGGGGGTGGACACGATCTTCGGCATCCCCGGTGGGGCCAACCTGCCCATCTACCAACACCTGCCCGCCTCCCCCATCCGCCACGTGCTGGTCCGCCACGAGCAGGGGGCGGCGCACATGGCGGACGGGTACGCCCGAACCACCGGCCGGGTCGGGGTCTGCCTGGCCACCTCCGGGCCAGGCGCGCTGAACCTGATCACCGGACTGGCCACCGCCCACTTCGACTCCGTGCCCATCGTCGCCCTCACCGGGCAGGTGGCCAGCGGCGCCATCGGCACCGACGCCTTCCAGGAGTCCGACGTGATCGGCTCCAGCCTGTCGGTGACCAAGCACAGCTACCAGGTGCTCGACGCCCGCGACCTCCCCGGCGTGGTGGCGGAGGCCTTCCACGTGGCCCGCAGTGGCCGCCCGGGCGCGGTGCTGATCGACATCCCCAAGGACGTCCAGCAGCAGCTGGTGGCCGACCCCGTCCCGGAGCGGCCGGTGCGCCTGCGCCTCCTGGCCCGCCCGCCGGCCCCGGACCCCGAGCTCGTGGCCCAGGCCCTCGCCCACCTGAGCGCCTCCGAGCGCCCGGTGATCCTGGCCGGGCGGGGGGTGGCGATCGCCGGGGCCCAGACGGCCCTGCGCCGGCTGGCGGAGCGCTGCCAGGCACCGGTGGGCTGGACACTCCTGGGCACCGGGGTCTTCCCCAGCAGCCACCCGCTGGCGCTGGGGATGGTGGGCTTCATGGGCACCGGCTACTGCAACCGCGCCGTGACCGACGCCGACTGCCTGGTGATGGTCGGCATGCGCGCCGATGACCGGGTCACCTGCCGGGTCCAGGACTTCGCCCCGCGGGCGGAGCACATCATCCACATCAACATCGATCCCGCCGAGCTCGGCAAGACGGTGATGGCCGACTGCCAGATCGCGGCCGACGCCCGCCAGACCCTGGAGGCGCTGGCCGACGGGGTGCAGCCCCGGCGCCGGGTCGAGTGGCAGGCCCAGGTGGACGGCTGGCGGGCGGCGCACCCCCTGCGCTATCCGCACAACGGCCAGCTCCAGCCCCAGGAGGTCCTGGCGGCCATGGCGGCTCACCGCGGGCCGGACGACGTGACGGTGGCCGACGTGGGCCTGAACCAGATCTGGGCCGCCGTCAACTGGAGCGGCGACACCCCGGGACACTTCATCAACTCCGGTGGCCAGGGCACGATGGGCTTCGCCTTCCCGGCCGCCCTGGGCGCCCAGGCGGCCGACCGGGGCCGGCAGGTGTTCTGCGTCACGGGGGAGGGCGGCTTCGTCATGACCATGCAGGAGCTGGCCACCGCGGTGGAGCAGCGGCTGCCGGTGCGGGTGGTGATCCTCAACAACCGCTCCCTGGGCATGGTCCGGCAGTTCCAGGACAGCTTCTACGGGGGGGTGCGGTCCGAGGTGGACCTGCACGTGACCCCCGACTTCGCCATGCTGGCCCAGGCCTACGGCGCCTTTGGCCGCCGGGTCGACCGGGCTGAGGACCTGGACGCGGCGCTGGCCGCGGCCTGCGCCCACGACGGGCCGGCGCTGCTCGACTGCTGGATCGACCCCGAGGCCAACGTCTACCCCATCGTCCCCCTGGGCGGGAGCCTGGCGGAGTTCACCGAGTGCCCGGAGTGACGGGCACCAGCCGGATGATCTCGGTGCTGGTCGAGGACCGGCCGGCGGTCCTGCAGCGGATCACCAACTGCCTGGGCCGGCGCGGCTTCCAGCTGCAGTCGTGCTCCATCGGCCAGGCCGCCACCGACGGCTGTCTGCGGGTGACGCTGCGGGTCGACGTCGGCGGGCAGCCGCCCGACCAGGTGGTCAAGCAGCTGCGCCGCCTGGTCGACGTGGTGGAGGTGATCGACCTCACCGCCACCACCCCGGTGGAGTGGGAGACGACCCTGATCAAGCTGGGGCACGACGGCGACCCCTCGGCCATCGTGCGCGAGATCACCACCTGCCGGGGGCAGGTGGTCGACGCCTCCGCGACGACGATCACCGCCGCCCTCAGCGGCGATCCCCTGCTGGTGGACGCCGGGCTGGCCCGGCTGAACAGCTTTCAGATTCTCGACCTGGCCCGCAGCGGCCCGGTCGCGGTCGCGCGCCACGGCGCGGGCCAGGGAGGTTGACCCGGATGCGGATGTTCTACGACGCTGACGCCGACCCCGCCGCCCTCGCGGGTCAACGCATCGCGGTCCTGGGGTACGGCAGCCAGGGGCACGCCCACGCCCAGAACCTGCGCGACAGCGGCGCCCAGGTGGTGGTCGGCCTGCGCCCGGAGAGCCGCGCCCGGGCGGTGGCCGCCGCCGCCGGCTTCACGGTGCTGGACCCGGTCAGTGCCGCCCGCGACGCCGACGTGGTGATGGTGCTGATCCCCGACCACGACCAGGCCGCCCTCTTCCAGGACGGGCTGATGAGCGTGCTCCGCCCGGGGATGCTCCTGCTCTTCGCCCACGGCTTCAGCATCCACTTCGGCACGGTGCGGCCGCCCGCCGACGTCGACGTCGCCATGGTGGCGCCCAAGGCTCCCGGGCACATGGTCCGCGCGTGCTACCTGGAGGGCATCGGCTGCCCGGCCCTGGTGGCGGTCCACCGTGACGTGACCGGCACCGCCATGGCCCGCACCCTGGCCTACGCCCGCGGCCTTGGCAGCACCAAGGCCGGCGCCCTCCTGACCACGTTCAAGGAGGAGACGGAGACCGACCTCTTCGGGGAGCAGGCCGTCCTGTGCGGTGGGGTCAGCCACCTGGTCAAGGCCGCCTTCGAGACGCTGGTGGCGGCCGGCTACCAACCCGAGGTGGCGTACTTCGAGTGCCTGCACGAGCTGAAGCTGATCGTGGACCTCATCTACCAGGGCGGCCTCTCCCTGATGCGCTACAGCGTCAGCGACACCGCCGAGTTCGGCGACTACGCGGTGGGGCCGACCATCATCGACGACCACGTCCGGGAGCAGATGCGCCAGGCCCTGGCCCGCATCCAGGACGGCAGCTTCGCCGAGCGCTGGATCGACGAGAACCGCAGCGGCCGGGCCGACTTCCTGCGCCTGCGGGCCGAAAACTCCGACCACCAGATCGAGACCGTGGGCCGCGCCCTGCGCGAGCACATGGCCTGGATCAAGCCGCTGGCAACGGTCCCGACCTCCCCGGAGCAGCAGCCGGTGGGCCCGAGCGGCGGGCTGTGACCGGTCCCCGGGTCGTCGAGTTCTTCGACACCACCCTGTGCGACGGCGCCCGGGCGCCGGGGGCGGCCCTGCGGCCGGCGGACCGGCTGGCGGTCGCCCACCAGCTGGCACGGCTCGGGGTCGATACCATCGAGGCCGGCCTCCCCGGGTCCTCGCCCGGCGAGCGGGAGGCGGTCCGGCAGGTCGCCCGCGCGGTCGCCGGCCCCCAGATCGCGGGCCGAGCCCGCGCCCGGACCGATGACATCGAGGCGGCCTGGGACGCGATCCGGGAGGCCACGCGCCCGCTGATCCATGTCGTTCTCGGCGCCGTCGACTCGCGCAGCCCCCACCCGCTCGCCTCCGACCGCTCCGCCGCGCTGCGACAGGCGGTGGCCGCGGTCCGCCACGCCCGCTCGCTCTGCGAGGCGGTCCAGTTCTCGCCCGAGGACGCCGGGCGGGCCGACGTCGACTATCTCTGCGAGGTGCTCCAAGGGGCGGTGGACGCCGGCGCCACCGCCGTCACCCTTCCCGACAGCAGCGGCCACTGCCTGCCCCACGAGTTCCAGGACCTGGTCGCCACCGTGCGCCGCGAGGTGCGCGGCATGCAGCGGGTCCTGCTCAGCGTCCACTGCCGTGACGACCTCGGCCTGGCCACGGCCAACTCCCTGGCCGGCCTCACCGGGGGGGCCCGCCAGGTGGAGGGATGCGTCAACGGCATCGGCGAGCGGGCCGGTCACACGGCCATCGAGGAGGTGGTCATGGCCCTGCGGGTCCGCCGACCGCTGCTGGGCCTGGCCGACCACCTGGACACCCGCGAGCTGGAGTCCACCAGCCGCCTGGTCGCCGAGCGGACCGGGCTGCCGGTGCCCGCCAACAAACCGGTGGTGGGGGGCAACACCCTGGCCCACGCTGGCAGCCTCCAGCCGTACGCGGGGCCGCGGGCCCACCCTCCCTACGCGCTCATGCCCCCGGCGGAGACCGGGCCCGGCGCCAACCCGGCGCTGCCGGGAGCGCCCTTCGGCCGCCTTGGGCTGCGCCTCCACCTGGAGCGGATGGGCTTCGTCCTGGACCCGGCGGCCTTCCAGCGGGTCTGGGTCCGCTGCCTGGAGGCGGCCGACCGGAACCAGCCGCTCACCGACGCCGCCCTGGCCGAGCTCGTCGCCGTGGCGGTACGCCCGCAGCCCGTGGGCGGGCCGGGGGCCCGCCCCGCCAGCCGGGTGACCGGGTGAGCCCCACGCTTCGGCTCTGCGTCCTGCCCGGGGACGGCATCGGCCCCGAGGTGACCGAGATCGCCTGCTCGGTGCTGGAACGGGCCCTGGCCGGCGCCGGCCTCAGCCTGTCGATCGAGACCGGCCTGATCGGCGGGGCGGCCCTCGACGCCGCCGGCGATCCCCTGCCCGCCGCCGCCCTGGCCGCCGCCCGTCAGGCGGACGCGGTCCTGCTGGGGGCCGTGGGCGGGCCCCGGTGGGACCAGGCCCGACCGCGGCCGGAGGCCGGCCTGCTCGCCCTGCGCGCCGGGCTTGGGGTCTTCGCCAACCTCCGCCCGGTCCAGGTCTGGTCCGGACTGGAGCGCAGCAGCGTGCTCCGGCCGGAGCGGGTGGCGGGGGCCGACATCCTCTTCGTGCGCGAGCTGACCGGGGGTGCCTACTTCGGGCGGCCCCAGGGGGAGACCGGCACGGCCCCCGACCGCCGCGCGGTCGACACCACGGCCTACGGCGAGACGGAGATCCGGCGAGTGGCGGAGGTGGCCTTCCAGGCCGCCGAGGCCCGCCGCCGCCACCTCACGTCCGTGGACAAGGCCAACGTCCTGGCCACCTCCCGCCTGTGGCGGACCGTGGTGGACGAGGTGGCGGCCCAGCATCCCACGGTCACGGTGGCGCACCTGCTGGTGGACAGCTGCGCCCTGCGCCTGCTGCAGGCGCCCCGGGAGTTCGACGTGGTCCTCACCGAGAACCTCTTCGGGGACATCCTGACCGATGAGGCGGCCGCCCTGGTGGGCTCCCTGGGGGTGCTCCCGTCCGCGAGCCTGGGCACGGGCGGCCCCGCCCTCTACGAGCCGGTCCACGGCTCGGCCCCCGACCTGGTCGGCCGCCAGCAGGCCAACCCCCTGGGCGCCATCGGCAGCGCCGCCCTCTGCCTGCGCCACTCGGTGGGACGCCCGGACCTGGCCGCGGCGGTGGAGGCGGCGATCGCCGCCACCATCGCCGCCGGCCAGTGCACCCCCGACCTCGGGGGCAGCGCCACCACCGGCGCGGTGGCGGCCGCCGTCCTGACCGCCCTCGACCGGAGCGCCGCCGCATGAGGGCCGAGGTCGTCCTCTACGACACCACCCTGCGCGATGGGATGCAGGGCTTCGGCCTGCAGCTCACCGTCGACCAGAAGGTCCGGATCGCCCGCCGACTGGACGCCCTCGGCGTGCCCTACGTGGAGGGGGGCTGGCCGGGGGCCAACCCCCGCGACACCGCGGTCTTCGAGGCCCTGGCCCGCCAGCCGCTGGCGCGGGCCCGGCTGGCCGCCTTCGGGGCCACCCGGCGGGCCAACGTGGCCGCCGCCGAGGACCTGGGGCTGGCGGCCACCCTGGCCGCGGGGACGCCGGTGGTGACCCTGGTCGGCAAGGCCTCGCGCTGGCAGGTGGAGGCGGTGCTGCGCACCACCCCGGCGGAGAACCTGGCCATGATCGGCGACAGCGTGGCCCACGCGGTCGGGCGCGGGCACGAGGTGATCTTCGACGCCGAGCACTTCTTCGACGGGTTCGCCCACGACCCCGGCTACGCGCTGGCGACGGTCGAACGCGCGCTGACGGCCGGGGCCCGATGGGTGGTCCTGTGCGACACCAACGGCGGCCGCCTGCCCGCCGAGGTGGCCCGGGCCACGGCGGCCGCGGCCGCGCCCGGACCGCGCCAGCTCGGGATCCACTGCCACAACGACATCGGGCTCGCGGTCGCCGCCTCCCTGGCCGCGGTCGAGGCCGGGGCCCAGATGGTGCAGGGCACCATCAACGGGTGCGGGGAGCGCTGCGGCAACGCCGACCTCCTGGTGGTCGCGGCCACCCTCCAACTGAAGATGGGTCGGCCGGTGCTGCCCCCGGAGCGGCTCAGCGAACTGGTCCCGGTGTCCCGGCTGCTCGACACCCTCCTCGACCGCTCGCCGGACCCCCACCGGCCCTACGTCGGCGGGGCCGCCTTCCTGCACAAGGCCGGCCTCCACGCCCAGGGGGTGGCACGGGAGGCCATGGCCTACCAGCACCTCGAGCCCGAGCGGGTGGGCAACCGGACCCGCACCGTGGTCTCCGACCTCAGCGGGCGGGCCAGCATCGCCGGCAAGCTCCGCGAGCTGGGCCTGGGTGAGCTCGACCCGCTCACCCAGGGCCGGCTGGTGGAGCGGTTGAAGGCGCTGGAGGTGCAGGGCTGGGCGTTCGAGGACGCCGACGCCTCCTTCGAGCTGCTGGTGCGCCGCACCCTGGAGGGCGACGTCGCCCCCTTCGCCCTGGAGGGCTTCACGGTCCTGGCCCATCGCGACCAGGTCACGGTCCAGGCCACGGTCAAGGTCCGGGTCGGTGACGCCGAGGTCCACACCGCCGCCGACGGCAACGGGCCGGTGGCCGCGCTCGACGCCGCCCTCCGCAAGGCCCTGGCCGCGCACTTCCCCGTCTTCGGGCGGGTCCAGCTGGCCGACTACCGGGTCCGGGTCATCGACGGCGACCGCGGGACCGGGGCCACGGTGCGCGTCGGCATCGACTCCACCGACGGGCAGGACCACTGGACCACGGTGGGCTGCTCCAGCAACATCCTGGAAGCCTCGGCCCTGGCCCTCACCGACAGCTACGAGTACGCCGTCCGCCGCGACGCCCTGAACCGCTCCCTGCAGAGCGCCTGAGCCGGCGCCGGAGAGCACGGGCCGTGACCCAGGCGCTGCACTGCCGCGGCCAGGACCGTCCCGGGACCCTGCACAGCTGCACCGCGGTGCTGCTGCGCCACGGGGCCAACATCACCTACGTCTCCATGACCGAACCCGGCTCCGGGGAGGTCTGGCTGTACTTCGAACTCGATGACGACGCCCCCGTCGAGCGCATCGCCGCCGAGCTGATGGCCGTGGAGACGATCCACGAGGTGAACACCCCCCCCACCCTCAGCCACGTCTACGGCAAGCGGGTGATCGTGATCGGAGGCGGGGCCCAGGTGGCGACCGTGGCCCAGGGCGCGGTCAACGAGGCCGACCGGCACAACATCCGGGGGGAGCGGATCAGCGTCGACACCATCCCCCTGGTCGGGGAGGCGTCCATCGCCGAGGCGGTCCGGGCGGTGCACCGCCTGCCCCGGGCGGCGGTGCTGGTCCTGGCCGGCTCGCTGATGGGTGGCGAGATCGCCCGGGCGGTGGTCGAGCTGCGCCGCCACGGGGTCCTGGTGATCTCCCTCAACCAGGTCGGCTCGGTCGTGGAGGTGGCCGACCTGGTGGTCACCGACCCGATCCAGGCCGGGGTGATGGCGGTCATGGCCATCGCCCACACCGCCCGCTTCGACATCGCCCGGGTGCGGGGCCGGCGGCTGTAGGGGCCCCAACCGCCCCGTCAGGCCATGGTGTGGTGACCCCGCTGTCACCGGATCGTGACAGGCGGGGCGAGCGGTGGGGCGCAGGCTCAAGCAGGGGGCGCAGTCGCACACCGGCTGCCCGCTCCGCCGGAGGCCCCAGGACTGATGTCCGAGCACCGCGTCCCCCGCTCCCGCCCCGCGCCCCGCGACGCCGCCCGCCGCCCCCCGGAGGCGGCCCGCCAGCGGCAGGGCGAGGACCTCCGGTTCCCCGCCCTGCCGCTGTCCGAGCACGAGCTCCTGGGCGCCGTCATCGCGGGCTCCCCGGTGGCCCTCTACGTGGTCGACGCGAGCGGCGTCGTCGCCCTGTGGAACCCGGCCGCGGAACGCCTCTACGGGTGGCGCAGCGTCGAGGCCGTGGGGCGCCGCCTGCCGATCGTCGACGAGGACTCCGCCGCCGAGTTCGAGCGCCTGCTCCGCCGGACCCTGGGCGGGCGCCGGGTCCTGGACGTCCGCACCCGGCGGCGCCACCGGGACGGACGGCTGGTCGACGTCGCCATCTCCACCGTCCCCCTGCGCGACGGCAGCGGGCGGATCTCCGGCGTGCTCGGGGTCTCCCGAGACCTCAGCGATTACACCGCGGCCCAGGGGGAGCTCGTCCGCCAGGCGGCCCACGACGACCTGACCGGCCTCTACAGCCGGCGAGCCTTCCTGGAGCAGGTGCAGGGGGCCCTCCCCCAGATGGCCCCGAGCGCCGGCATCCTGCACCTGGACATCGACGACTTCCACACCGTCAACGACGCCCACGGGCACCCCACCGGGGACCGCCTGCTGCGGGCGGTGGCCACCCGTCTCTCCCACACCCTGCGCTCCAGCGACGTGGTGGCCCGGCTCGGGGGGGACGAGTTCGCGGCCCTGCTGCCGCACGTCACCCCCGCCGAGCTGGCGGCCCAGGTCAGCGACGTCTTCGAACGCCTGCGGGCGCACTTCGTCGTGGACGGGCACCACCTCGCCATCAGCTTCAGCGGCGGGGTGGTCCTGGGGGGCCCGACCGACATGGCCGCCGAGCTCATCCGGCAGGCGGATGTCGCCCTCTCCCGGGCCAAGCGCCTGTCGCGGGGCGGCTTCCAGGTGTTCGACGCCGCCATGCACCGCGCCTTCACCGAGCGGGTGGAGCTCTCGACGCGCCTGGCCCGGGCGGCCGAGCGCGGCGAGCTGGTGCTCCACTACCAGCCGATCGCGTCCGTCGCCACCGGCGAGGTGACCGGGGTCGAGGCCCTGGTGCGCTGGGCCCACCCCGAGCGGGGACTGCTCGCCCCGGACGCCTTCATCCCCCTGGCCGAGGAGACGGGGAGCATCGGCTCGATCGGTGGCTGGGTGCTGCGCGCCGCCTGCGCCGCCCTCCAGGGGTGGACGGGCACGAGTCCTCAGGCCGCGGCCCTGACCGTGTCGGTCAACGTCTCCGCGATCCAGCTGCAGGACCCCAACTGGGCCGACTCCGTCCTGGCTGCGCTCCGGCAGAGCCGGCTCGACCCCAGCCGCCTGGAGCTGGAGGTGACCGAGAGCGCCCTCAGCGCCGACCCCGGGGCCGCCGCCGCCATCCTGGGGCGGCTGCGCCAGATGGGCGTCCGGCTGGCCATCGACGACTTCGGCACCGGCCACTCCTCGCTGACCGCCCTGCGCCGCTACCCGTTCACCTCCCTCAAGATCGACCGCTCCTTCGTCGGCGGCATCCACACCGGGTCTGACGACAACGCCATCGTCGCCGCCAGCCTGGCCCTGGCGCGCACCATCGGACTGACCACCATCGCCGAGGGGGTGGAGACCCAGGAGCAGCTGGACTTCCTGGCCCGCAACGGCTGCGACGCCCTGCAGGGCTACTACCTCAGCCCCCCCGTCCCGGCGGACGCCATCCCGGCGCTCCTCGCCGACCGGCGCCTGTCGCCGACCCCAGCCCCCGCGGCCTCCGCGCCCGTCCCCGGGGCCCCGGGCCCCGGCTCGCTGTTCCAACGCGCGCTGCGGCCCATCCTCGAGGAGCTGCTGGCCCGCAGCGACCTGGAGGCCGTCTACCTGACCCACATCGACTGGGCCCGGGGCGAGCAGCGGGTGCTGAGCTCGACCAGCGGCGGGGACCTGGTCGTCCCCGAGGGGCTGGTGGTGGCCTGGTCGGACACCCTGTGCCGCCGCTCCCTGGCCGCCGGGCGACGCTGGGTGGACGACGTGCCCACCACCTGGCCCGAGAGCGCGGCGGGCCGGGCCCTCGGGATCGTGACCTACGCCAGCCTGCCCGTGGTGCTCTCCACCGGGGAGGTCTTCGGCACGCTGTGCGGCGCCAGCCCCCGCCCGGTGCCGGAGGACGCCACCACCCTCAGCCTGCTGCGCATGGCCGCCCGGGTGGCGGCGGTCCTGGCCGAGGGCCCGGCGCCGACAGGGCCGCCGGCCGCGGCCTGATCGCGCGCGGCGCGGCCGGGCCGGGGGCC
>JAKABB010000126.1 GCA_021802045.1 bacterium | reverse complement strand
GATCGGCCTGCCCACCCGCGGCGGCGCGCTGTCGGCGGTGCGGCGGTGTCAGCCCATTGTCGGCCGGGTCGCCGGGACGGCACCGCCAGGGGGTAGGGTGGGCGCCATCCCGCGCACGGCGCCTGCCGCGGGATGGGCGTCGCGATGTTCGGCGACGAGGGCCCCACCCCCGGCATGCACGCCTCCGCGCTACGGAAGCACGCCAGGATGTCTCGATCGACATCAACTCGCTGGCGGTGCCGGCGGGCGCGATCGCGCCCCGCGGCGCCCGGCTGCTCCGGGACTGCGCCGGGACGGGCTGCTCCAGAGCCGGGAGAGGGTGAGGCGCGGGGCAGCGCTCCGGCGGATCGGCCCCCTGCCGTAGCTCGGGCACGGTGCTTCCGGCGGGCCGCCGGGTCGCGCGGGTCACTGCACGCCGAGATCCTCGGCGGCTGCACGGTTCGGTTGCGCTTCAAGCGCCGCGCAGCAGGGGAGGTGGCCTTCTCACACCTGTTGCTCTCTGGGCCTGTCTTGCAGCCCATGAGTGCGGAAAGCCAGACCCAAAACCCAGGAGACAGGTGGGGACCGAGATGCCCGTCCCGACTCGGCGGCACGTCCATCGCGACCGGGCCAGTTGGCGAAGCCAGCCGCGCAGCTGCCGCCGAAACGGAGACAAGCGGGACCCGTGAACTTGGCGCCGCGCCTACGGACTGGCGGTCGCCGTCTGCGGGTTGCCAGGGCGCGTCCTGGTGGGTGGAGGAGCCAGGAGAGTCCGCCGGATCCTCAGCAAGCAGGAGCAGATAGTCGCGGTAGACGAACCTGCGGTTCCTACGGAAGCCGAAGGTGACGGCGGCTGGCAAGTCCTTGGCCGTGACGTAGGGCATGAGGGTTTGAGCAGAGGATCGCCCTCGAGGCGCACAACCTCGGCCCGGTCGCCATCCTGGTGGCACCCGGCCTGGGCGCCGTGATCATCCCCGAGTCGCTCGCCCGTGCACGCGAACCCGCCTCCGATCACGGGGCTCACCATCCGCGCTCGCCTCGCGCTCGCGCGGCGCGACGGGCCCGCTCTCCACCCGCAGCCCGCGCACTGGTCGGCGCGGCGGCGAGCACGGAGATGGCGACCGGCTGAAGGACCTCCGGCGATGCGGCTCCCGGGGAGTTGTCCTGGCCCGGACGGCGATCGGCGGCCTTCGACCACCGTGCCCCGCAAGGGAGGTAGGGAGGTGGGATGGACCGGTCCGGTGTTACTCTTACCAGTAAGAGAAGGAGGACGACCGATGCGGATCACGTCGAAGGGCCAGGTGACGATCCCTCAGGCGGTACGGGAGCAGGCCGGGCTGCTGCCGCAGACCGAGGTGGAGTTCATCGTCGAGCCGGATGGGGTGCGCTTGATCAAGGCCCGCCCGTCGCGGAGCGCCAGTCGTGGGGGCGCGGTGGTTGGACGCCTCCGGCGTGCCGGGCAGGTCTCGATGAGCACCGACGAGATCATGGCCCTGACCCGGGGGGAGGGGTGACCCCGGTCGTCGTCGACAGCAACGTCCTGCTCGACGTCGTCACCGGTGACCCGACCTGGGGGCAGTGGTCGAGTGAGGCGCTGGAGCGGACGGCGGATGAGGCGATCCTGGTCATCAACGCGCTCATCTACGCCGAGGTCTCGATCGGCTTCGCATCGATCGAGGCGCTCGAGGAGGCGCTGCTGCCCGACCTCTATCGCCGGGAGCACCTCCCCTACGAGGCCGCTTTCCTGGCCGGGAAGGCCTTTCGGCGCTACCGGCAGGCCGGCGGCGCACGGAGCTCGCCGCTCCCCGACTTCTACATCGGCGCCCATGCTGCCGTCGCCGGCTACCGGGTCCTGACCCGTGACGCGACCCGCTATCGGACCTACTTCCCCAGGCTCGAGATCATCGCGCCGGACGCCTGAGCCCATCGGTGGTCGATCAACCGGCTGCACGGCCCCGGATGGGGCGCCAACCGGAGCCGCTCAACGCTGAGGTCGGGACGCGCAGGACCTCGTCCCGGCGGCGCCACGAACGCGTCGCGCTCGATCACGGGATGTACGCCAGAGCCGGATGCACGCGATAGGCCCCGGTTTATTGCCTGCCGGAACGATTGCTGGCCCTCGGGCTACGACGACGGGCCCACTTCCCCGTCAGCCTTACCAGGCTCCGCCGTCCCCCTCGCTCCAGCCGCACTCAGAGGTGTTCCCAACCGACCGGCGCGGGCCGCCCGCGGGATCCGCCATGGGGGACTTCACCAGGTTTCCCGGGCTCGTTGGGGCCATCACCGCGGCACCTCCGGTGCGCGGCCGCCTTCGCTGGCTAGAGCGAGACGCCGGTGAACCACCTGTCAAGAGCGTTAGATGGTAACGTTGATGGCCTGGACGCCCCACCGCCGCTCGACCTCCTCCAGGAGTTCGCGAACACCCTGGACCTCGAGGGCCAGTTGGAGGAGTTGGACTCCCCGGCTGCCCTGACGGAGTGGTGTCGCCGCCGCGGCCTGATGGAGGCTGGCGTTGGGCTCTCGGTGTCCGACCTGGAGGTCGCCATCCGGGCCCGGGAGGCGCTGCGCCGAGTGGCCCTGGCCCACAGTGGGCACGACGATCTGGCGGCCGCCACCGCGGAACTCGCCTCAGCCACGGCGGGAGCCCGCCTGCGTCTGACGGCGGACCCCGCCGGCACCCTCTCCCTGGAGCCCGTTGGGAGTCCCTTGGATCGCCTCCTGGGAGCCTTGGCGGCCGCCGTGGTCCAGGGGGGGCTCAGGGGCACGCTGGTCCGGCTCAAGGCCTGTTCGGACCAGAGATGCCAGTGGGTCTTCTGGGACGCCTCCAAGAACAGCTGCGGACGGTGGTGCTCCATGGCGGTCTGCGGTTCGCGGGCCAAGGCGCGGGCCTATCAGCATCGACTGCGGAGCCAGGCCCGGTTGGGGGTTCAGCCTGCGGAGCTCAACCGCTGATCCGACCTGGAGCTGCCCGGGGTTGGCGCTGGCCGGGTAGGGGTGCGGCGTCGGCTGCTCCGGGGAGGCTTGTCGGTGACGGCCCTGGCACCACGCACCGTTGTCGATCGGAGCGCATCCGGCCCGGTCCGGATCGCGACCCCGCGCGGACGGACCCCGGTTCCCTCCCCACGTCGGTCCGGGCGGGGCTTCGGCGGCCTGGGTCACTTTGCAGACGATCCCGAGGCGGCGATCGCCGCCGATGGTCCATGTCCGCCGAGCGTGCCAGGAGGTCAAGACGAGTCGGCCCGGCGGGCAGAGGTCGCTCTTCTGCAAGCCGGAAGCCAGTGCAGCGGCGCCGGGCCTGGTCGCCACCGACCCCGCGGGCGGCGCGCGCACGAGCGCTGAGCCCCCATCGACCTCCGCTGGGCCGGGGCCGGTGCGCCGGTCTCGGAGCCAACCCCCGCCGGCCGCGCCGGTCGTCCCGCCGCCGCCCTGGCGACCCCGAGCGGATTCGAACCGCCGATCTCCACCTTGACAGGGTGGCGTGTTGGGCCAGCTACACCACGGGGCCGGGCGTGCGGAGGCGCTGCGAACTCGAAGTATACGGCCGGCCGGCGGCGCTCAGGCCGGGGGCGCCTCGGTGATTCGCACCGACCGCATCGGGTCCCCGACCCGGATGCGGGCGACCGCGTCCATCCCGCCCACCACCTGCCCGAAGAGGTTGTAGCTCTTGGCCAGCCGGCCCCGGTTGTCCACGGTGGAGATGAAGAACTGGCTGCCGTTGGTGTTGGGCCCGGCGTTGGCCATGGCCACGCTGCCCAGGATGTAGTCGCCCACCACCGGCTCGTCCGGGAACTGGTAGCCGGGCCCCCCGGCGCCGTTGCCCTTGGGGCAGCCCCCCTGGACCACGAAGCCGTCGACCACCCGGTGGAACTTCAGCCCGTCGTAGTAGCCGGCCCGGGCCAGGTGAACGAAGTTGTTGACGGTCCGGGGCGCCGCCGCCTGGTCGAGGGCGATCTCGATGGCCCCGTGCGGGGTGTCGATGGTCGCCGTGTAGCGCACCCCGGGATCGATCGCCTCGGCGGGGGGCGCCATGTGCTCGCGGTCCATGCGTGATGCCTCCAAATATGTTCGCCGTCCCAGAACGGCGCCTGGGCCCGTCCCCCTGGTCCAGTCTAGCCGGGCCCCGGGCCCGGCTCGGGCGCCCGGGCCCCGGGCCCCGGTAAGATGGGGCCGTCGGAGGGGTCGACCGTCACCGGCGTCCGGTGGCGGGGCAGGGGAGGATGATGCACGTCGCCGTCTGCGTCAAGCAGGTTCCGGACCCCAGCGGTGTGGGACGGCTCGACCCCGCCACGCACTGCCTGGTGCGGGAGGGCGTCGAGGTGGTGATGGACCCCGGGGACGAGTACGGGGTGGAGGCCGCGCTGCAGGTGGCCGAGGCGACCGGGGGCGACGTGACGGTGGTGTCGATGGGCCCGGCCAAGGCGCTGGAGGCGGTGCGCAAGGCGCTGGCCATGGGTGCCGCCCGAGCCGTCTTCATCAGCGACGACCGGCTGCGGGGCAGCGACGCCCTGACCACCGCCCGGGTGCTGGCGGCCGCCATCGCCCGCACCGAGGCCGACCTGGTCATCGCCGGCACCGAGTCCACCGACGGCTACACCGGCACCGTCCCGGTGGCCATCGCCGAGCTGCTCGACCGGCCGGCCCTGACCTTCGCCAAGCACCTGGAGGTCGGTGACGGCACGGTCCGGATCCACCGCCAGACCGAGGTCGGGCACGACGTGGTCGAGGGGCCCCTGCCGGCGGTGGTCACCGTCACCGGTGGGATCAACGAGCCCCGGTACCCGAGCCTCAAGGGGATCATGGCGGCCCGCGGCAAGCCCGTCGAGCAGCCGACCCTGGAGGAGCTGGGGATCGATCCCAGCACCGTCGGCCTGGCCGGCGCCGCCCAGCGGGTGGTCGCGGTCGAGCCGGCGGCCCAGCGGGCGGCCGGGCAGGTGGTGGTCGACGACGGCACCGCCGCCGCGCGGCTGGTGGCCTTCCTCGACGACCTCAAGGTCATCTGACCATGCCCCGGATCTGGATCTACGGCGAGGTCAGCGACGGTCGACCGGCCCAGGTCGTGCTCGAGCTCCTGACCCGGGCCCGTCAGCTGACGGACGGGGTGGAGGTGGTGGTCCTGGACCCCGACGGGGCGGCCGTCGTCGACGAGCTGGGCGCCCACGGGGCGGCCCGGATCCACCTCGGCACCGAGACCGCCTACCGGGACCATCTGAGCCAGCCGGTGGCGGACGCCCTCAGCGCCCTGGCCCTGGAGCACCACCCCGACCTGATCCTGTTCGGGGCGACCTACAACGGTCGCGATGTCTGCGCCCGGGTCAGCGCCCGCCTGGGCGCGACCGTGGTCGCCAACGGGCTCGACGTCGAGATGGCGGGGGACCAGGCCTCGGTCCGGTCCTCCATCTTCGGCGCCACCCAGGACGTGGCCACCGAGGCCGGTGGCCCCACCCCCTGTGTGCTGGTCCGTCCCCGCTCCCTGGTGGCCGAGCCCGGCGGAGCCCGCACCCCCGAGGTGGTCCCGGTCCCGGCGGCCGTCCGGCCCGAGCACTGCCGCGTCCGGCGCCTGGAGTCGGTGGCGGCCCCGGCGGCGGGGCCCAAGCTGGAGGAGGCGGCCATCGTCGTCAGCGGTGGACGTGGCCTGCAGGACGCCTCGAACTTCGCGCTCCTGGAGCGGCTGGCGGAGCTGGTTCACGGCGCCGTGGGCGCCAGCCGGGCGGTGGTCGACGCCGGCTGGGTCCCGTACGCCCGCCAGGTCGGCCAGACCGGCAAGACGGTCAAGCCCAAGGTCTACATCGCCTGCGGCATCAGCGGGGCGATGCAGCACACGGTGGGCATGAAGGGGGCCAAGAGCATCGTGGCCATCAACAAGGACCCGGACGCTCCGATCTTCAAGCTGGCCGACCTCGGGATCGTGGGGGACACCCTGAAGGTGCTGCCGGCGGTCATCGCCGAGCTGGAGAAGCGCACCGGCTGACGCCCGACCCCGGGCGCCCCGGTCGCTCATCCGCCTCGCATTTGGGGTATGAGCCATGGCAGCCACGGAGACTTCCCTGGCCCTCCAGGCGGAGGACGGCGCCACCGTGACGCTCGATCGCTTCCCCCTGGTGGTGGGACGGCTGGCCGAGGGCGGGCCGGTACCGGACATCGACGTCGGCCACTTGGACCTCGACGCCGGGGTCTCGCCGCGGCACTGCCAGCTCACCCGCAGCGGCGGCTCCATCCTGGTGCGCGACCTGGGCGGCGCCGGGGGCACCTGGGTCGACGGCTCCCGCCTCAGCGCCGGCGCCTCCGGGCTGCTGCGCGTCGGCGCCGTCCTCCAGGTGGGCCGTGTGCCCCTGACCCTGATCCTGGCCCCCGCGTGGGCTGGGGCCGCGGATGGGGAGGAGGACTCGGATGCGAGTCCCGTCGAGCCGTCCTGGGACGCGATCCGAGCCCCGGCCGACGCCGCCCCACCGCCGCCACCGGCCGGCGGCGGCGCCCCCAGCCTCATCGGCCCCTTCCTGCCGCCGCCGCCCTCCGCCGTCCCCGCCCCGGCAGGGATCCCGGCGCCGGTCGAGCCGCGGTCCCGACCCG
>JAKABB010000023.1 GCA_021802045.1 bacterium | reverse complement strand
CCCCCGGTGGCCCCGGGGCCCTCGGCGCCGCCCGCGGCGGTCGCCCCGCCACCGGCGCGGCCACGGGACGGCTCGCCGGCCGCGTTCCACCCGGTCCAGGTCGCGGCCCTGCTGGGCCCGGAGGGCCCCCTGGCCCGGAGCTCGCCGGAGTTCGAGCTGCGGGAGACGCAGCAGCAGATGGCGATCGCGGTGGGCCAGGCGCTGCGCCGGAGCCGCCACCTGCTGGTGGAGGCTGGCACGGGGATCGGGAAGTCCTACGCCTACCTGGTCCCCGCACGCGAGTGGGCGGCGCTGACCGGGGAGCGGGTGGTGGTCTCGACCCACACCATCCCGCTCCAGGAGCAGCTGGTGGAGCACGACCTGCCCGCTCTGGAGGCCCAGCGCCCGCTGGGCCTGCGGGTGGCTCTGCTCAAGGGCCGGGGCCACTACCTCAGCCTGCGCCGCCTGGAGCGGTGGCTGCGCCTCCCCTCCACCGACGTCCGCGGCCGGGTGGACCTCGACGTGCTGCGGTTCAAGCTGCGCTGTCTGGTCTGGGCGGCCCAGACCGCGCGTGGGGACCGGGCCGAACTGCGGCTGGCCGGGCCCGACCTCCAGCTGTGGGACCGGGTGGCCTCGACCACCGACGACTGCCTGGGCCCCGCCTGCCACAACTGGCGGTCGGGTGCCTGCTTCATGGTGCAGGCCCGGCTGACCGCTCAGCAGGCCGACCTGCTGGTCGTCAACCACGCCCTGCTCCTCGCCGATGGGGACAGCGGCGGCTCGGTCCTGCCTGCCTTCACCCGGCTGGTGGTCGATGAGGCCCACCATCTCGACGACGCGGCCACCGCCAGCGCCACCCAGCGCCTGGCGCTGGGCGGGGTGCTCCAGGTGCTCGACCGGCTGCCCGCCCTCGGCCAGGCCGAGGTGGTTGCCGCCCTTCAGGGGGCGCGCCAGGCCGCCATCACCGCCTTCGGCGACCTCAAGGGGTTCCTGGCCGAGGGGTCCGCGGCGGGGGAGCGGCCCCGGACGCGCAGCCACGCGCTGGACGATCGGACCCGGGAGGCTCCCGCCTGGGAGCGGCCCGCCCGGTCCCTGGGCCGCGCGGTGGGCCAGCTCCAGGCGGCCGCCCGGCAGCTGCACCAGCTGGCCGACGCGGGCCCGGCACAGCCGGGGCTCTGGCCCCAGGCGGACAACGCCGCCCGCGAGTGCCACGTCGCCGCCGAGGCGCTGGAGACCTTCGCTGGTCACCTGGCGCTGGCCCTGACGCCGGACCCCCAGGGGGAGGAGATGGTGGCGTGGGTGGAGCTGGGGCCCGGCGAGCAGGCCGCGGTCCGGCTGGCGCCGGTGGACGTCGGCAGCCGTCTGGCCGCCCGCCTCTTCGACCCATGCGAGACGGCGGTGCTCACGTCGGCCACCCTGGCCGTCGCCGGCTCCTTCGCCTATGTCCGCCAGCGGTTGCACCTCGCCGAGAGCGAGGAGCTGGTGCTGACCTCGGAGTTCGACTACCTGCACCAGGCCCTGCTGGTGCTCCCCGGCGACATGCCCGCCCCCGACGACCCGGGGCGGGCGGCGGCGGTGGCCGGCCTGGTGGCGGGGGTGGCGCGCGCGCTGGGGGGGCGGACTCTGGTCCTCTTCACCGCGTACGCCTCCCTGCGGGCGGTCCACGCCGCCCTCCCGGCGCTGGTGGGGGGGGAGGGGATCGTGGTGGCCGGCCAGGGCATCGACGGGAGCCGCAACCAGCTGCTGCGGGCGTTCCGGCGCCACCCGCGCACCGTGCTCCTGGGCACCAGCAGCTTCTGGGAGGGGATCGACATCCCCGGTGACGCCCTGCAGTGCGTCATCATCGACCGCCTTCCGTTCCCCGTGCCCACCGACCCGCTCTACCGGGCCCGGGCCCGCCACCGGCGCGACCCCTTCCGGGAGCTGGCCCTGCCCCAGGCGGTGCTGCGGCTGCGCCAGGGCTTCGGACGGTTGCTGCGCACGACGCGCGACCGCGGGGCGGTGGTGCTGGCCGACTCCCGCCTCACCACCAGGGACTACGGCCCCACCTTCCTCGAGGCCCTGCCGCGGGCGGGGGTCAGCCGGGGGCCGGCGGCGTCGGTGCCGGAGGTCGTGGAGCGGTTCATCCGCCAGGGGGTGGTGGCCGGGAGCCTGGAGCCGGTGCCATGAGCCAGCCGGTCGCCGACCCCACCCTGCGCGTGGCCTGCGTCCAGTTCCGGCCGGTCCTGGGCGACGTGGCCGCCAATCTCGAGGCCACCTGCGACCTGCTAGCCGCGGCCCGGGCCCAGGGGGCGGACCTGGCGGTCTTCCCCGAGCTCAGCCTCACCGGGTACTTCCTCAAGGACCTCGTCCCCGAGGTGGCGATCAGCCTGGAGGGCCCCGAGGTGGAGAGGCTGCGCCGGGCCGCGGGCGGGCTGCTGGCCCTGGTGGGGGCGGTGCTGGAGACCCCGGACCACCGCTTCCACAACGCCGCCATCCTGTTGGGAGAGGGCGGGGTCCTGCAGGTGCATCGCAAGCTCTACCTGCCCACCTATGGCCTCTTCGACGAGCAGCGCGACCTGGCGCCGGGCCAGCGGATCCAGGCCAGGACCGTGCGGCTGCCGGGCCGGGTGCCGTGGCGGGTGGGCATCCTCATCTGCGAGGACCTCTGGCACCCCTCGGCCCCGTACGTGCTGAGCCGCCAGGGGTTGGACCTGCTCCTGTGCCCGTCCGCCAGCCCCGCCCAGGGGGTGCAGGGCCCGGACGGGCCGCTGGGCAGCGCCGCTTCCTACACCGCCATGACCCGCACCTACGCCGAGCTCTTCACCACCTTCCTGGTCTACTGCAACCGGGTGGGGTACGAGGACGGGGTCCAGTTCTGGGGGGGGAGCCGGGTCCTCGGGGCGGACGGCTCGCTGCTGGCGGGCCCGGCCCCGGCCGAGCCCCTGATCCTGACGGCGGCCGTGGACCGGGGGGGCCTGCGCCGGGCCCGGATCGCCTACCCGCTGCTGCGGGACGAGCGGCCGGCGATCGTCGCGGCGGCCCTTGGGGAGAGGGGCGGTGAGCTCCCCACTGACGATTAACCCGGCGCTGGTGGCCGGGATCCTCCGGGGTTTCCTGGCCGAGGAGACCGCCAAGGTCGGGTTCGGCCGGGTGGTCGTCGGGCTGTCCGGCGGGGTCGACTCGGCCGTGGTCTGCTGCCTGGCGGCCGAGGCCCTGGGGCCGCAGCAGGTCCTGGCGGTGCTCCTGCCGTACCGCACCACCGACCCCGCCAGCATGCGCGACGCCCTGGCGGTGGTGGAGCGCACGGGGGTGCGCCACCGGGTGGTCGAGATCACGGCCCAGGTCGACGCCTACCTGGCGGGGGTGCCCGAGGCCAGCCCGCTGCGCCGGGGCAACAAGATGGCGCGCGAGCGGATGAGCGTCCTCTACGACCTCTCCCTGGCGGAGGCCGCCCTGGTGGTGGGGACCTCCAACAAGACCGAGCTCCTGCTCGGGTACGGCACCCTGCACGGGGACATGGCGCACGCGCTCAACCCGCTGGGGGACCTCTACAAGACCCAGGTCTACGAGCTGGCCCGGACCCTGGCGGTCCCGGAGCCGGTCCTGGCCAAGGCCCCGAGCGCCGATCTCTGGGCGGGGCAGTCGGACGAGGCCGACCTCGGCTTCACCTACGCCGACGCCGACCGCATCCTCTACCACCTGGTGGACGAGCGTCGGCGCCCGGCGGAGGTGGTGGCCCTGGGCCTCTCCCCGGAGCTGGTCGCCACCGTGCGCGAGCGGATGCGCCAGAACCAGTACAAGCGCCGGCTGCCCCTCATCGCCAAGCTCTCCCGGCGCACCATCGATCGGGACTTCCGCTACCCGCGGGACTGGGGGTACTGATGACCGCGGCGGGGTCGGAAGGGTTCGCCCTCTTCGTGGTGGCCACCCCCATCGGCAACCTCGGGGACCTCTCCGAACGCGCCGCCCGCACCCTGCGCGAGGCCAGCCTGGTGGTGGCCGAGGACACCCGCCGGAGCCGGCAGCTGCTGAGCCACCTGGGCATCCACGTGCCCCTGCTCTCCCTCCCGGCCGCCCTGGAGGCGCGACGGATCCCCGCGGTCCTGGCCCAGCTGGCGGTCGGACCGGTGGCGCTGGTGACCGACGCCGGGACCCCGGCCATCAGCGACCCGGGGCGCCGCCTGGTGGCGGCGGTGCGGGCCGCCGGCCACGACGTGGTGCCGATCCCGGGGCCCTCCGCCGTGGTGGCCGCGCTGGCCGCCAGCGGGCTCGCCGGCGACCGCTTCTGCTTCCTGGGCTTCCTGCCCCGCACCCCCTCCCGGCTCCGCCGGGTGCTGGAGGCGGTGCCCGCCGACTGGGCGCTGGTGCTCTACGAGGCCCCGCAGCGGCTGGCTCGGACCCTGGAGCTGGCGGCTCCCGCGCTGGCCGGGCGCCCGGTGGTGGTGGCCCGGGAGATGACCAAGCTCCACGAGGCCTGGTACCAAGGGACGGCCGAGGAGCTGGCGGGACGGTTCGCGGCGGTGCCGCCGCGCGGGGAGTGCACCGTCGTGGCCGGCCCCCGCGAGCCGTGACCCGACCGCCCGCCGAGCCCGACCGGTGCGCGCCGGGACCGGTCATCGACAGCCACTGCCATCTGCTGGCGCTGGCCGAGCAGGGCCTGCCGCCGGCGCAGGCCCTGGCGCGGGCGCGGGCCGCCGGGGTGGAGCGGGTGGTGACCATCGCGGACGGGGTCGGCGAGGGGGCGCGCTCGCTGGCCCTGGCCGAGCGGCACCCCGGCGTGTTCGTGGCCATCGGCTGGGAGCCGCGGGCCCCCGCCCCGCCGGACGACCAGCAGCTGGCGGCGCTGGCGGAACTCCTGCAGCACCCGCGGGCGGTGGCGGTGGGGGAGGTGGGGCTGGACTACCACCGACCGCCCGGGGGCCGGACGGCCCCGGACGCCACCCAGCGGGCCACCCTGCGGGCCATGCTCGACCTGGCCCGGACCGCCGGCAAGCCGGTGGTGGTGCACGACCGCCTGGCTCACGACGCCGTCCTGGAGGAGCTGGACGCGCGGCCCCCGGTGGGGGTGGTGATGCACTGCTTCAGCGGGGGGCCGGCCTTGGTGCGGGCGTGCGCGGAGCGGGGCTTCGTCTGCTCCTTCGCCGGCACCGTCACCTTCCGCAACGCCGGGGAGCTGCGCCTTGCGGTCCGGGCGGTCCCGGCGGGGCTGCTGGCGGTGGAGACCGACGCCCCCTTCCTGGCGCCCGAGCCTCACCGCGGGCGGCGCAATGAGCCCGCGCTCCTGCCGGCGACCCTGGCCCTGGTCGCGGCCCTGCGTGGGGAGTGCCCGGACACGGTGGCCCGCGCCACCACCGCCACCGTGGAGGCCCTGTTCGGGCTGCCCCCGCTCTGAGCGTGCCCAACCTGGCCCACCCAGCCACCGCCCGCGCGGTCGCGCGGCGCTTCCAGGTCCGCCGCCAGCCCGGCCTGGGACAGCACTTCCTGGTGGACGACGCCGTCCGGCGCCGGATCGTCGACACCCTCCAGCTGACCCCCGACCTCCCGGTCCTGGAGGTCGGCCCGGGGCTGGGCAGCCTGACCCAGGCCCTGCTGGAGGCGGGGGCGGCGGTGGTGGCGGTGGAGATCGACCCCGCCTGCCGGGCGGCCCTGGGACTGCTGGGGCACCACTTCCCGAGCCTGCGGGTGGTGGCCGGTGACATCCTGCGGGAGGAGCCGGCGAGCCTGGGGCTGCCGGACCGCTACCTGGTCGTCGGCAACTTGCCCTACAACCTCACCGGGGCCCTCCTGCCCCGGCTGCTCACCTGGGAGCCGGCGCCCCAGCGTTGCGGGGTCCTGATCCAGCGCGAGGTCGCCGCCCGTCTCGACGCCGACGAGGGCAACTGGTCGCTGGCCACCCTGACCGTGCGCCTGCTGGGGGAGACCCACCGCCACTTCGACGTCCCGCCCGGGGCGTTCTGGCCGCCGCCCCGGGTGGTCAGCACCTTCCTCAGCCTGGTGCCGATGGCGGTGGCCCCACTCGGCGAGCGCCAGGCGGTGCTGCGGGTGGCCCGGACCGTCTTCCAGGCGCGGCGCAAGCAGCTGGCCCACGGGGTGGGTCGCGCCGTCCAGCGGCCGGCCGCCGCCGTCCGGCCCTGGCTGGCGGCGCGGGGCTTCGACCCGGAGCGGCGCCCGGGCACCCTGTCGGTCGAGGAGTGGCGCCGGCTGGTGGCCGAGCTCAGCGGCGCCGGGTGGCTCGCGGGCCCGGTGCTATAGTCGGGCAGATGGCGGCTGTGGACCCGATAGCCCCGGCGCCACCGCCGACGGCGCCCGACGTCGCGGGCTTCCGGCGGCTGCTGCGGCTGCGCGACTTCCGCCTGCTCTGGCTGGCCCAGGTCGCGGCCCAGCTGGGCGACAAGTTCTTCGCCTTCTCGCTGCTGCTGTCGATCTACGCCCTGACCCACGCCTACATCAGCGATGCCGCCCTGCTCCTGGCCTACACCATCCCCTCCGTCTTCCTCTCGGTGCCGGCGGGGATCATCGCCGACCAGTGGGACAAGCAGGCGGTGATGCTGTGGTCCAACCTGGCCCGGGGGGCCCTGGTGCTGGGAGTCCCGGCCCTGGAGCTGACCGGCATCGCCCAGCACCAGGCGGCCCCGCTCTACGCCATCACCCTGGTCTTCGCCGGGGTGGGGCAGCTGTTCGCCCCCGCCGAGGCGGCCAGCATCCCGGTGCTGGTGCCGCGGGAGCAGCTGGTGCCGGCCACGTCGCTGTTCACGATCACCCTCATCCTCACCATCGTGGTCGCCGTCCCGGCGGCCTCGATCGCCCAGACCTTCTTCGGCCTGGAGGGGCCCTACTACTTCGGGGCGGCCCTCTTCCTGGGCTCGGGGGTGGCCATCTGGGCCATCCGCACCAAGCTCTCCCGCCAGCGCGACGCCGCGTGGGCCGGGGAGGAGGTCTCGCTGCGCCAGCGCCTGCGCCAGGTGGCGGGCGAGGTGGGCGTCGCCTACCAGCTGGTGCGCGGCAGCCGTATCCTGCGCTTCGCCTTCTCGGTGCTGACGGTGGCCCTGGTGGTGGTCTTCACGATCTTCGCCCTCTCCGCCGGCTACATGCAGCAGGTCCTGCGCCAGAGCCCCCGCGACAGCGCCATCCTCCTGCTCCCCGCCACCGTGGGGATGATCGCCATGGGGGTCGCCGTGACCCGGCGCGCGGCCCACGTCGGGCGGGCCCGGACCATCGTCCTGGGGCTGGGGGCCACCGGGGTGGCGATGCTGGTCCTGGGGGTCCTGCCCCCGATCCTCGGGCACCTGCGGGTGGACGGGGCCCTGGTCCCCCTCGCGGTCGGGCTGGCCCTCCTCTTCGGGCTGGGCCTGGGAGCGGTGATGATCCCGGCCCTGGTCCTGATCCAAGAGCACACCGAGGAGGCCACCCGGGGCACCATCTTCGGTGGGGCCTTCGTGGCCATCAACCTGGCCATCGCCCTGCCCCTGCTGGTGGCGGGGGCGGTGGCGGACATCTTCGGTGCCAACGTGGTCATCGCCGCGGCCGGCGTCCTGCTGCTGGGCACCGCGGGGGTGGGCCGCCTGCGCCGGTGGGGTCGGCTGGACGCCGCCGCCGTCGAACCCCGGTAACGGGGCCGCGCGCCGCTGTTGCGGAATGCCGAAGAAGTGGTGGCGATGGGCCGGACCCCTGGCCGGCGCCGTTGAATCGAGGGGTTCCCGGACCCACCGGTTGGCAGCGAAGGAGCCCGGCCATGCGCGCGATCGTGACCTGTGAGGGGTGCGGCCACCGCCAGGTGGTGGCGCGCACCATCCAGGCGCCGGAGACCTTCCACATCATCTGCCACAGCTGTGAGCGCACCCTGCTGGTGGCGGTGACCGCCGCCGACGTCCGGGCCGCCCGGACCCGGGCCACGACCGCGCCCCCGCGGCGCCTGGCCCCCTCCGGCCCCGCCGTCTAGGCCGCCGAACCGGTCGCGCCGCGTCGCCGGGCCGGCCGGCGGTGGGCCCCGGGCGCCCTACACCACCAGCCGGGCCAGGCCGGCGGGGACGTCCTCCCGGGCCGCAGCCAGGTTTGCCAGGTCGGCCTCGGCGGCATCGAAGTTGAGGGTGAGCTGGTGGGCCATGGGCAGGACCCGTCCCCGCTGGGCCCCGGCCCGCAGGCGGGCCCGGCGGTTGGGGTCGAGGCTGCTGCAGCGGACGCTGCAGTAGCGCGCGGTGGGCTTGTGCACCAGGTTCTGGCATCCGATCCGAGCGCACTGCCGCGGGGGGGGCGCGGGGGCGCGGGGGCGGGACCGAACGGGCACGGCAGGGATCATACCCCCCATCTTCGCGAGCCTGTCAAGGGGATTTCTTCCCAGTATTCATGCAGGAATTCTGCGCACCGGCCGATCAACGGTTATCCCCATTTTCCCCACCGCAGGTGTGGACAGGGTGCACATCCCGGCGGTGGCGCCAGCCGCGGCGCCGTGGGCGCACCAGGAGTCGAACCTGGGACCTCTACCGTGTCAGGGTAGCGCTCTAACCACCTGAGCTATGCGCCCGGCCGCCCGTGGCGGGGGCATTATACGGCCGCCCGCGCCGGGGGCCGGGGGCCGGGGGTCGGGGGCCGGGCTCGTACAATCGGCCCACCATGCCCACGCCCGCTCCGGAGGAGCTGGAGACCCTGCGCCACAGCGCCGCCCACCTGATGGCGGCGGCGGTCTGTGAGCTGTTCCCCGGCGCGGAGTACGCCATCGGCCCCGCCATCGCCGACGGCTTCTACTACGACTTCCTGCTGCCCGGCGACCGCCGCCTCAGCGCCGAGGACCTGCCCCCGATCGAGGCCCGGATGCGGGAGATCGCCAGCCGGCGGCCGGCCTTCGAGCGGGTCGAGCTGGGGCGCGAGGAGGCCCTGGAGGCGTTCCGCCGCTCCGGCCAGCGCTTCAAGGTGGAGATCATCGAGGCGCTGCCCGCGGACGAGCGCATCACCTGCTACCGCACCGGGGACTTCTTCGACCTCTGCCGGGGCCCGCACGTCCCCGACGCCGGCGCGATCCCGGCCTTCCGCCTGCTGCACCCGGCGGGGGCCTACTGGCGGGGCGACGAGCGGCGGCCGATGCTGCAGCGGATCTACGGCACCGCCTGGCTCACGGCGGCGGAGCTGGAGGCCCACCTCCAGCGCCTGGCCGAGGCGGAGCGCCGCGACCACCGCCGTCTCGGGCGGGAGCTGGACCTATTCTCGACCGGGGAGGAGCTCGGCGGGGGGCTGATCCTCTGGCACCCCAACGGGGCCATGGTCCGCTCCCTGGTCGAGGACCACTGGCGGGCCGCCCACCAGGCGGGGGGGTACCAGCTCGTCTACAGCCCCCATGTCGCCCGCGAGCAGCTGTGGGCCACCAGCACCCACCTGCAGTTCTTCGCCGACGACATGTACGGGCCGGTGGACGTCGACGGCGTGCCCTACCGGCTGAAGCCGATGAACTGCCCCTTCCACATCCTGATCTACCGCTCCCGGATGCGCAGCTACCGTGAGCTGCCCCTGCGCCTGGCCGAGCTGGGCACGGTCTACCGCAACGAGCGCAGCGGCGTCCTGCACGGGCTCCTGCGGGTGCGGGGCTTCACCCAGGACGACGCCCACCTCTTCTGCACCCCGGAGCAGATGCCGGAGGAGGTCCGTCGGGCGGTCGCCTTCTCCCGGGAGATGCTGGCGGTGTTCGGCTTCCGCGACCTGCTGGTGGAGCTGAGCACCCGACCCGAGAAGGCGGCGGGGAGCGCCGAGCAGTGGGCGGCGGCCGAGGCGGTGCTGCGCCAGGTCCTGGATACGGAGGGGCTGGAGCATCGCCTGGACCCGGGGGGCGGCGCCTTCTACGGGCCCAAGATCAGCCTGTACGTGCGCGACGCCCTGGACCGGCCCTGGCAGTGCGCCACCATCCAGTTCGACTTCATCCAGCCGGAGAACTTCCAGCTGGAGTACATCGGCGCCGACGGCACCCCCCACCGGCCCCTCATGGTCCACCGCACCCTCCTGGGGTCGCTGGAGCGCTTCCTGGGGGTCCTGATCGAGCACTACGCCGGAGCCTTCCCCCTCTGGCTGGCCCCGGTCCAGTGCCGCCTGATCACCGTCGGCGACGAGCAGCTGCCGTACGCGCGGACGGTGGCCGAGCGCCTGCGGGCCGCCGGCCTGCGGGTGGACGTCCCCGACCACCCGGGGGAGCGCATGCAGCTCAAGATCCGCCAGGGGGAGCTGCAGAAGATCCCCTACCTGGGGATCATCGGGCAGCGGGAGGTGGCCGCCGGCAGCGTCAGCCTGCGGGACACCCGCACCAAGGTGCAGGCGTCGCTGGCGGTCGAGGCCCTGGCGGAGCGGCTGCGGGTGGAGGCCCAGCGGCGGGGATAGGGCGGGCAAGATGGTAGGATCACGGCTCGCACCCGCGCGCCAAGCGCGCCACCGCAGTCGGAGGACCCGTCCATAGCGTTTCGCGAGTTGCGCGTCAACGACCAGATCCGTATCGCCCAGGTCCGTCTCTTCGACGGCACGACCGAGGAAGCGCTCGGCATCGTCACGGTGCAGGAGGCCCAGCGCCTGGCCCAGGAGCGGGAGCTCGATCTGGTGGAGATCGCGCCCCAGGCGCAGCCACCGGTCTGCCGGCTGATGGACTACGGCCGCTACAAGTTCGAGGCGCTGAAGAAGGAGAAGGACTCCCGGCGGGAGCACAACGTCATCCGGCTCAAGGAGATGAAGCTTAGGCCCAAGATCTCCGAGCATGACTTCCAGACCAAGTACGGGTATGTGCGACACTTCCTGGAGGAAGGCGACAAGGTCAAGCTGACCATCATGTTCCGCGGCCGCGAGGTGGTCCATCAGGAGATCGGGCGCAAGCAGCTCCTGCGGATCGCCAGCGAGGCCAAGGACCTGGCCACGGTCGAGCGCCAGCCGCTGGTCGAGGGGCGCAACATGATCATGATCCTCAACCCCATCCAGAAACGGGCGGCCAAGGGAGGGCCGGCGAGTAATGCCAAAGATTCGGACGCACAAGGGAACCCAGAAGCGCTTCCGGGTGACGGGGACCGGTAAGGTCATGCGGCGCAGTGCCTTCCAGTCGCACATGCTGGAGCACAAGTCCGCCAAGCGGAAGCGCAACTTCGCCCGCCCCCAGCCGGTGGCCGGTGGGGATCTGGCCGCCATCCGCCGCGACGCGCCCAAGTTGGGGGCCTGAGCCATGGCCCGGGTCAAGCGCGGCGTTCCGGCGCACAAGCGCCACAAGCGGCGGCTGGCGGAGGCGGCGGGCTTCTCCGGCACCCACCGGCGGCTGTTCCGACCGGCCAACGAGGCGGTCATGCACGCCTTGGCCTACCAGTACCGGGACCGCCGCCGGCGCAAGGGCGACTTCCGTCGCCTGTGGATCGCGCGCATCAACGCCGCCTGCCGGCAGCGCGGCCTCACCTACAGCCGGCTGCTGGCTGGGCTGCGGGTCGCCGGGGTCGCGGTCGACCGCAAGCAGATGGCCGAGCTGGCCGTGCGCGATCACGCGGCCTTCGACGCCTTGGTGCACGCCGCCCGGGAGGGCGCCCCGGGATCGTGAGACCGGAGTCCCTGGCGGGGCTCGCCGCGACCGCCCGGGCCGAGGTCGCGGCCGCCGTCGACCTGGAGGGCGTGGAGGCGGTGCGGCTGCGCTACCTGGCCCGGAGGGACGGGGAGCTCACCGTGGCCGCCGCCAGCATCGGTCGCCTCCCGGACCAGGAGCGGGGCCCGATGGGCCGGGCCTTCAACGCGGCCAAGGCGGAGATCGAGCAGGCCCTGGCCGAGCGCCGGTCGGCGCTGCTGCAGACCACCCGGGCGCAGGCGGCTGAGGCCGAGTGGCTGGACCTGAGCGACCCCGCGGTCTCCCTGGAACTGGGCCACCTGCACCCCTCGACCCGCATCCAGCGAGAGGTGGAGGCGATCTTCGCCCAGCTCGGCTACCGGGTGGTCGAGGGGCCCGAGGTCGAGCTGGACGAGGTGAACTTCCAGCTCCTCAACATCCCCCCCGAGCACCCCGCCCGGGACACCCAGGACACCTTCTACCTGACCGAGACCCTGCTCCTGCGCACCCAGACGTCTCCCGCCCAGATCCGCGCCATGTGGGCCCAGCCGCCGCCGCTGCGGGTGATCACCCCGGGGCGGGTCTTCCGTCGCGACAACCCCGACGCCACCCACTTCCCGATGTTCCACCAGGTGGAGGGGCTGTGCGTCGACGAGGGGATCAGCTTCTCCGACCTGAAGGGGACCCTGGAGTACTTCAGCCGCTCGATGTTCGGTCCGGACCGGGCCATCCGGCTGCGGCCCAGCTACTTCCCCTTCACCGAGCCCAGCATCGAGGTGGACGTCTCCTGCTTCCTCTGCGGGGGCGCGGGCTGCCGCGTCTGCGGCAGCAGCGGGTGGATCGAGATCCTGGGCGCCGGCATGGTCCATCCCCAGGTGCTGCGCAACGGCCGCGTCGACCCAGATCGGTACAGCGGCTTCGCCTTCGGGATGGGCCCCGACCGCATCGCCATGCTGAAGTACGGGATCGCCGACGGCCGCGACCTGTACGAGAACGACCTCCGCTTCCTGCGGCAGATCTGATGCTGGTCAGCGTCGCCTGGCTCCAGGACTACGTCGATTGCCAGGACGTCCCCAGCGCGCGGCTGGTCGAGCGCCTGACCCTCACCGGCACCGAGGTCAAGCAGGTGCGGGAGGTCGGCCAGGGCCTGGCCGAGGTCCGGGTGGCCCGCGTCGCCGGCCTGCGCCGCATGCCCGGCAGCGACCACCTGTGGCTGGTCGACGTCGACGTCGACGGCGGCGGAGCCGAGCCGGTGCCTGTCGTCTGCGGGGCTCAGAACCTGCACCCGGGGGCCCTGGTGCCCTGGGCCCCGCCGGGTGCGGTGCTGCCCGACGGGCTGCGCCTGGCGGTCCGGCGGATGCGGGGCCACGAGAGCCGCGGCATGCTCTGCGCCCCGGACGAGCTCCGGCTGGGCGACGACCACGAGGGCATCCTCCTCCTCGATGAGGGCGCGGCCGAGGTCGGGGCCCCGCTGAGCGCGGTCTTCCCGCCCGACCGCGTCCTGGAGCTGGAGGTCACCGCCAACCGCCCGGACTGCCTCCACCACGCCGGGGTGGCCCGGGAGCTGGCGGCCGCGCTCGGGCGGCCGCTGCGCCCCCCCGACCTGCGCCTGCCGGCTCGCGCCGGGACGCCCGCGGCGGAGCGCGTGACGCTGGAGGTCGCGGACCCCGGCGACTGCCGGCGGTACCGGGCGGAGCTGGTGACCGGGATCGGCCGAGCCACGACCCCGGCGTGGATGGCCCAGCGTCTGCGGGCGGTGGGGCAGCGCCCGCTGCACCCGGTGGTGGACATCGCCAACTACGTGATGCTCGACGTGGGCCAGCCGCTGCACACCTTCGACTGGAGCAAGATGGGCGGCGGGGCGGCGCCGGTCGCCGTCGGGGTGCGCCGTGGCCGGTCCGACGAGGAGCTGACCGGGCTCGACGGGGTCACGCGCCGCCTGGGGCCCGAGGTCCTGGTCATCACGGCCGCGGACCGTCCGGTCGGGCTGGCCGGGGTCCAGGGCGGGGCCGGCACCGCGGTCGACCCGGACACCGCCGCGATCCTGCTGGAGGCGGCCTGCTTCGCGGGCACCACCGTGCGTGCCAGCGCGCGCCGGCTGGGGCTGCGCACCGAGGCCTCGGCCCGCTTCGAGCGCCAGTTGGCCCCGACCCTGCCCGAGGTCGGCAGCGCCCGCTTCCTGCGGCTGCTGGACCAGATCACCGGGGCGCAGCTCCACCCGGGCCCGGTCGAGGCCTATCCGGGCCGGCGGCCGCCGGCGCCACCGGTGATCATCGACGGGGCCCGGCTGGCGGGGGCGCTGGGGCTGCCGCTGTCCCTGGAGCGGGCGGCGGCGGCCCTGCGTAGCCTGGAGTTCACCGTGACGGTGGCGGACGGCCGGCTGGCGGCCAGCCCGCCGCCGGACCGACTCGACGTCGCCATCCCCGAGGACCTGGTGGAGGAGGTCGGCCGGGTGGTGGGGTACGACCAGGTCCCGGCCACTCTCCCCGGCCGGCGGCAGGCTGTCGGTGCCCTGGCCCCAGCCCCGCGCGGGGCCGGGCTGGCCCTCGACGTCGCCTGCGCCGCGGGGTTCGACGAGGCCATCACCTACAGCTTCCAGGCCGAGGCCGTGGGGCGGCGCCTGCCGGGTGCGGGACGGGGGCAGGCGCCGGTGCCCCTGCGCAATGCCCTGGGGCCGCAGTGGGCCTGGCTGCGGGTGAGCTGCCTGCCGGGGCTGCTGGAGAGCTGCGCCCGCAACCAGGCCCGCTCCCTGGAGCGCACGCGGCTGGTCGAGATCGGTCACGCCTTCTGGGGCCCGGCCGGCCCGGACCAGCCCACGGAGCCGCTGCTGGCCGCCCTCGTCGACCATGTGCCGGGCGGCGGCGCGGTGGAGGCGGCGGAGCGACTGCGCCGGCTCCTGGCCGTCCTGGCCCTGATCGGGGAGCGGGTGGGATTGAGCCCCCTGGAGTTCCAGCCCGTCGAGGGGGGCGAGCCCGGCTGGCACGCGTCCCGCTGTGTCCACCTGAGCGCCGCGGGGCGGTGGCTGGGGGTCGCCGGGGAGGTGGACGAGGGCGTCGCGGCGTCCTTCGATCTGCGCGGGCGGGTGGTGGCCGCCGAGCTCCGGTGCGACGGTTGGCTCCAGGACGGCGGGCGGGTGCCGCGGGTCCACCCCGTGGCCCGCACCCCGGCGGTGGTGGAGGACCTCAGCGTGGTGGTGGGCGAGCGGGCCGCCCTGGGGGTGGCGCTGCGGGCCGTCCGCGCCGGCGACCTGCCTCAACTTGAGTCGATCCGCCTGCTCGACGAGTACACTGACGCCCGCTTGGGTCCGGCCCACAAGGGGTGGACTTTCCGGCTCGTCCTGCGAGACCCCACGCGCACCCTGACCGGTGCGGAGGCGCATGCTGTGCGAGATCGCGTCGTCACCATCCTGTCGCTGGCTGCCGGTGCCCGTCTGAGGGAGGGGGGATGAGCTTCATCATCGGGGTCGTGATCGTGGTCGTCTTCGCGGTCAGCCTCTACTGCGGCTGGCGCTTCGGACTGCTCCGCCGCCTCCTGCCCTTCGCCTTCTTCTACGGCGGCACGCTCCTGGGAGGGGCCACCGCCGGCACCAGCTTCTTCGGGCGGGACTTCGGGCTGGACCCGCTGTACTGGTCGGGGATCACCGTCTGCGGCCTGGGGTTGCTCGGGTGGGTGATCGGCGAGATCATCACCTACCTGTACCGGGACCAGCTGCGCCGGTTGCTGGTGGTCGCCGGGGACCGGGTCCTGGGACTCGTGGCCGGCGGCCTGTCCGCCTTCCTCGTGTGCGGGACCTGGATCACCGTGGCCCTGGCGGTCGGGGCGGCGTCCGCCGGGGGCGGCCTGCTGCCACCGAGCCGGGTGCTGGTCGCCTCGGCCGTGCACAGCTCGCCATTGGCCCAGCCGATTCTGGGCGGGGGCGCCTTCACCCGGTCGGTGATGCGGTACGCCCTGCCCGCCGAACTCCCGCTGCTCCTCGGCCGCGTCGACGGCTGAGGGGCGGCCGCCGGCCGCCATGCCCCCGGCCCGCCACCCGCTCCCGCGGGCCTTCTACGATCGGCCCAGCCCGGCCGTGGCTCGAGACCTGCTGGGCTGCCGCCTGCTCCACGCCGGTCCCCAGGGGTTGTGCGTCGGCCGGATCGTGGAGGTGGAGGCCTATCTGGGCCGGGACGACCCGGCGTCCCACGCCGCGCGCGGCCTGACCGCGCGCAATGCCCCCATGTTCGGCCCCCCAGGCCACGCCTACGTCTACCGGATCTACGGGCTCCACGACTGCTTCAACGTCGTCACCGGCGCGGCCGGAGACCCGATGGCGGTGCTGGTGCGGGCCGTGGAGGTGGAGGCGCTGCCGCCCGGGGCCTACCCGCGGGCCGATGGCCCGGGCCGGCTCTGCCGCGCCTTCGGCATCAGCCGGCACCACGATCGCGCCGACCTCTGCCGGGCGGGACCGGGGTGCCTTTGGATCACGACGGGCCCCGCCGTCCGGGGGCCGGTGGCGACGACGCCCCGGATCGGGGTCGCGGACCCTCGGGCGCTGCGCTGGTTCGACCCGGCCAGCGGGTCCGTCTCCGGTCCCAGGGCTGCCCGGGCAGCGGCCCCCGCGGGCCGCCTGGGCTGACACGAAAAAGAGGCCCACCGCAGTGGGTGGGCCTCTCGTACAACCGGTATGGTGTTCCGGCATCCGGCGGATCAGCCGGATTCAACTCGCGGCGCGTATTCCGTTCCCCATCCCGGAGCTTTGTGTGCGACACGTCCCGCGACGCACCACGACCGAGAGCTCCAGCTCCGGGGGGGCCGCCTACTCCGCCCGGGAGTACCTCAGACGCTGCCATACGGTCCGCACTGGATGGAAACCTCCTGTCCAATTCCGAACCGGATCCGTACCCTCACTGTAGCACCGCCCCGGCGTCTGTCAAGCGGGCAGTGTCGGTCCTCACGGGCGCCGCGGTGGCCGTTGCCGCCGCACCGCCCAGCGACTCGAGGCGACCACCTGGGCCGACGGCGCCGACCGCAACCGGTGCGCCCGGGCCGCCAGACGGGCCGTGGGGAGCTCCCGGGCGAGCTGGTGGCCAGCGGGACCACGACCGGGTGGGGGACCCCGAGAACCCCGCGGCCCTCGACCTCACCACCCCCAGCGCCTCCACCGGGCCCGGCGCAAGACCGTCGCCGAGATGCTGGTCTGTGGCTGGCGCTGGCCGACCGACCGGCTGCGTGGAGGTACCCCGGGCCCGGGAGACCGCGGGGGTGATCACCGAACATGGCAGCGTGGGCACCTCGCCCGGGGACACGGCGGCCGTCTGGTCGGCGCGCGCGGCCCGCGGGCCGCGGCCCACCCGAGTGTGGCCGTCACCACCCTCCTGGGGCAGACCGCCATGGCCACCGCGGCTCGGCCCAGGAGGCCGAGCCGGAGCCGGCTCCCGAACCTCCCCAGCCTCTCAGGGAACCAGACCCGGGCCGGGCCCGGGTTCATGAGCCGGACGGGGACCGCGAAAGGGAGTGAGCAGTCACTCCCCCCGACGGGACGCTCGGGGCTCTCGTCGCTGGGCGCTCAGCCCTTTGACCTTCGCGTCCAGCCGACTCCAGGAAGCTCCAGGGGCGACCCGCGATCTCGTCCTGGCCAGCAATGGCATCCCACGTCAGGCCCGCAGGTAGTTCGCGCTGTCGCGGCGCATGAGAGATGGGCCATCTGCTCGCTGACGGCCAACGACCCTGCCCCCAGTCCTGGTCGTGGTGGGGGACCAGTCGAGAAGGCTTGACCCCATCAGCGCCTCGTGGCGGTCCGGATGGCGGAGGGCGAACGCGATTGCGGCCCCGGGTGGTGGTCCCGGGCCCGACCCGGCGCGCCCCGTAAAATGCGCCCGAGGGTGCCCGCCGGCATCGCGGCCAGAGCGGGAGGACGGCATGGGGAGCGAAGCGGCGGCGCTGCTGGTGGGCACCGAGCACTGCGAGCCGCGCGCTGCCCTGCTGGCCCGGCTGGAGGCCGGGGAGCACCTGCGCATCAAGTGGGGAGTGGACCCCAGCGCCCCCGACCTGCACCTGGGGCACACCGTGCCGATGCGGCTGCTCCGTCGGTGGCAGCGGGCGGGGCATACGCCGGTGGTCATCGTCGGCGACCTGACCGCGCGCATCGGTGACCCCAGCGGGCGCTCCGCCACCCGGCCCCAGCTCTCCCCGGACGAGGTGGAGGCCAATGCCACGACCTATCTCGAGCAGCTCTTCACCCTGCTCGACCCCGACGCCACCGAGGTGCGCCGCCAGAGCGAGTGGTTCCAGGGGTTCGGGCTGGCCGAGGTGCTGCGGCTGGCGGCCCAGAGCACGGTGGCCCAGCTCCTGCAGCGGGCGGACTTCTCCCAGCGGATGGCGGCCGAGCGGCCGATCGGGGTGCACGAACTCCTGTACCCGCTCCTCCAGGGGTACGACTCGGTGGCGGTCGCGGCCGATGTCGAGCTGGGCGGCACGGACCAGCTCTTCAACCTGCTCGCCGCCCGCGAGATCCAGGCCGCCTTCGGCCAGCCGCCGCAGGCGATCGTGACCGTCCCGCTCCTGGAGGGGCTGGACGGCCACCGCAAGATGAGCAAGTCCCTGGGCAACGCGGTGGGGGTGCGGGCCCCGGCGACCGAGCAGTTCGGTCAGCTGATGTCGATCGGCGACGAGCTCGTCGACCGGTACTGGGCCCTGCTCACGGAGGTGGACGAGGCGCGACGGGCATCGGTGCGCGCCGGCGTCGCCGCCGGGACCATCCACCCCCGGGATGCCAAGGCCGAGATGGCCCGGTCGGTGGTCGCCGAGCTCCACGGCGCCGCCGCCGCCGCCGCCGCCGCCGCCGCCTTCGACGCGGTCCACCGCCAGGGCCGGGCCCCGGTGGAGATGCCGGTGGCCGCCGTCCTCACCGGGGCGGCCCAGGACCCCCGCGAGATCTTGGTCGCCGCCGGCCTGGCCACCTCCCGGGGGGCCGCGGCCCGGCTGGTGCAGCAGGGGGGCGTCCGGCTCAACGAGCGGCGGCTGGTCTCGTGGACCGAGCCGCTGACCCCGGCACCAGGATCCGTGCTGCGGGTCGGTCCTCGGCGCTTCGTGCGGCTCGAGCTCAGGCCCGCCCCACGGTAGGATGGTGCGCGGACGGTGCCGGAGCGGGATGGACCCCAGGCGGCTGCTAGCCTGATGCCCAGACCGGCGGCCCGGTGCTAGACTGGCGAATGGATGTTCGTTTGTGATCGCTGGGACGATCACGCAGGGAGGTGGCGCGTGTCGGGGCACTCCAAGTGGGCCGGCATCAAGCACAAGAAGGCGATCGTCGACGCCAGGAAGGGGCAGACCTTCACCAAGGTGGCCCGGGAGCTGACGGTGGCGGCGCGCGAGGGCGGGGGCGACGCCACCAGCAACTTCCGGCTGCGGTTGGCCATCCAGAAGGCGCGCGAGGTCAACATGCCGGCCGACAACATCGACCGGGCCGTCAAGCGCGGGACCGGCGAGCTCCAGGGCGAGGCGATCGAGGAGGTGCGCTACGAGGGCTACGGCCCGGGTGGGGTGGCGGTCCTGGTGGACACCCTGACCGACAACCGCAACCGGACGGTGGCCGCCATCCGCAACCTCTTCATGCGGGCCGGGGGCAGCCTCGGTGAGACCAACTCGGTGGCGTGGCTCTTCTCCCGCACCGGCATCATCACGGTGGACCCGGCCGGGCAGGACCCGGACGTGATCGGGCTGCTGGCGATCGAGCAGGGCGCCGACGACGTGCAGGTGGAGGGGGAGGGCGTGGAGATCTACGTGGCGCCCGACCGCCTGGAGGCGATCCGCCAGGGGCTGATCGATGCGGGCCAGTCGGTGGAGCGTGCCGAGGTGACCATGCACCCCAGCACCCTGGTCGAGGTCGACGCCAAGCAGGCGCCGGCCGTGGTGCGCCTGCTGGAGGCGCTGGAGGATCATGACGACGTTCAGGGGGTTCACTGCAACGCCGTCCTTCCCGACGACGTCCTGGCCCGGGTCTGAGACCCGGCGGCCGGCGGCCTCGGGTCCCGCGCGCGCAGCCGGCGACGGTCGATGCTGGTCCTTGGGCTCGATCCCGGACTGGCGCTGAGCGGGTACGCCCTCATCGGCGGGCGTGCGGGGGCCCTGGAGCTGGTGGAGGCCGGCTGCCTGCGCACCCCGGCGGGGATGGCCCACGAGCAGCGGCTGGCCCAGCTGGCCCGCGAGTGGCGGGCCCTGCTGGGGTCCCGGCAGCCCGCCGCGATCGCGGTGGAGCGGCTCTTCGTGGGCCGCAACCTGCGCACCGCCCTGCCGGTGGCCGAGGCCCGCGGGGTCCTGCTCTGCGGGGTCGCCGAGGCGGCCCTCCCCCTGCACACCTACGGGCCCAGTGAGGTCAAGCAGGCGGTGAGCGGGAACGGCGCCGCCAGCAAGCAGCAGGTGGCGCGGATGGTCCGCCTGCTGCTGCGGGGGGCGGTCGTGCCCGGGCCCGACGACGTCACCGACGCCTGCGCGGTGGCCATCTGCCATCACCATGCGGCCGGCACCCGCCGGGCCATCGCGGCCCAGGTGGCCCGGTGATCGCCCAGCTCCGGGGCGCGGTGGCGGCCCTGACCGACGAGTGGGTGGTCCTCGACGTGGGCGGGGTCGGCTACCGGGTGTTCGTGCACCCGCGGACGGGTGCCTGGCTGCGCGGGGAGCCGGGACCGGTGGTGCTGCACACCCACACCGCGGTTCGCGACGACGCCATCAGCCTCTACGGCTTCCCCAGCGCCGAGGAGCTGGCCTGCTTCCGGCTCCTCATCGGGGTGGAGCGGATCGGGCCCAAGGCCGCCCTGGCCATCCTGGCCCGGGCGGAGTGGCCGGTGCTGGTCCAGGCCATCCAGGCCGGCGAGGCGGTCATCCTGGCGGCCGTGCCCGGGATCGGGCCCAAGACGGCGGCCCGGGTGATCCTGGAGCTGCGCGGGAAGATGGACGGCCTCGACGCGCGCCTCCCCGCAGCCGCGGGGGGCGCCTCGCCGCCAGCCCGGACGCTGAGGGACAGCGCCGTGGCCGTGCTGGCCGGGCTCGGCTTCAGCACGGCCCAGGCCCGGGCGGCGGTGGCCGCCGCCGCCGCCGGGGACGCCGAGCCCGCGGGGCTGGAGCAGCTGGTGGCGGCGGCCCTGCGGCGGCTGGATCCGGTCAGCCCACGGTGAGTGGCGACGAGCCGGTGCCGCTGCAGCCGACGGCCGGGGCCGACGAGCCCGAGCTCGACCGCGCCCTCCGCCCCCGGACCCTGGCGGAGTTCGTGGGGCAGGATCGCGTCCGGGAGCAGCTGACCATCCTCCTGGAGGCGGCCCGGCGTCGGCACGAGGTCGTGGAGCACTGCCTGCTGTGCGGGCCGCCCGGCCTGGGCAAGACCACGCTGGCCGCGATCATCGCGGCGGAGCTGGAGGTCCAGGTGCGCGTCAGCAGCGGACCGGCGATCGAGCATCCGGGGGCCCTGGCCAGCATCCTCACCAACCTCGGCCCGGGCGACGTGATCTTCATCGACGAGATCCACCGGTTGCAGCGCACGGTGGAGGAGAGCCTGTACCCGGCGATGGAGGACTTCACCTTCGACTACGTGACTGGCAAGGGCAGCGGGGCCGACGCCATCCGCATCCCCCTGCAGCGGTTCACCGTGGTCGGCGCCACCACCCGGCTGGGCATGCTGACCGCACCCCTGCGAGACCGCTTCGGGGTCACCTTCCGGCTGGAGCTGTACTCCCCGCCGGAGCTGGCCGCCATCATCCGGCGCTCGGCGCGCCTCCTGGAGGTCGCGGTCGAGCCCTCGGCGGTGGAGCTGCTGGCGCGACGGGCCCGGGGCACCCCGCGGGTGGCCAATCGGCTCCTGCGGCGCATGCGCGACTTCGCCGAGGTCCGGGCCCGGGGCCGGGTGACCGAGGCCGTGGCGGAGGAGGCGTTGCGGCTGCTGGAGGTCGACACCCTGGGCCTGGACGCCACCGACCGCCGGCTGCTGCGGGTGATCTGCGAGCACTTCGGCGGCGGACCGGTCGGTCTGGGGACGGTGGCGGTCTCCCTCGGCGAGACCGAGGAGACGGTGGAGGACGTCCACGAGCCCTACCTCATCCAGGCCGGACTGCTGGCGCGCACCCCTCGGGGCCGGGTCGTCACCGCCACCGCCTATCGGCATCTGGGGCTCCGGCCCCCGGCGACCCTGCCGGCCCTGGAGCCCGATCGCCTGCCGTTGGATCCGTGACGGGGGCCGGGGGCCGGGGGCGCGATCCCGGGCGAGCCCACCGGAGCCCCGGGCCTACAATCACTAACCGCATCCACCGCACCGGGCATCCAGGAGGGCGTCGCTCGCCGTGATCCGCATCACCCGCTGGTGGCTGGGGCTGGTCGTGGTGCTGGTGGCCGGGGCCCTCTTCATCGACGGCTACTCCTACGTCTACCGGGCGGCGGTGGCCCACGTAGGGCTGAACCAGGCGCTGCCCCACGGGGCCCACCCCCGGCTGCTGGGCACCCCGCTCTACATCCACAAGGGGCTGGACCTGCAGGGGGGGACCCAGTTGACGATCGCCATCTGCCAGGGGCCGGACACGCCCCCCGGGATCGGCTGCCGGACCGGGCTGCCGCGGGGGAAGACCCTGGCCGAGGCCCAGGCGGCGACGCTGACCATCCTCGACCGCCGGATCAACGCCCTCGGAGTGGCCAACACCACCGTGCAGGCGCAGGGCAACAACCAGATCCTGGTCTCCCTGCCCGGAGTCGGGATCTCCCAGGCGCTGCAGGCCCTGGGGACCACGGCCCAGCTCCACTTCGCCCGGGCGGTGCCGGGGGCGCCGACCGTCAACGGCGACCCGGCCGCCGGCATCCCCTGCACCACCCCGACCTGCGTCGACCAGCAGCAGCTGGTGGACCCCGCCTGCTTCCCGGCCGGGCACCCGAAACCCAGCTGCCAGTTCCGCAACCCCCTGGACTACCCGCTGTCGTCCACCGGGCAGCCGTACCACTGGCAGATCGTGCGCCAGCTGGCCGCCAGCGACGTCGGCACCGCCTCCGTGGGGCAGACCCAGACCGGGGCCTACGCGGTCAACCTGACCTTCAACAGCGCCGGGGCGTCGGTCTGGAACCGGATCACCACCCAGGCCTGCCTTCACAACCCGAGCTGCACCAACACCACCAGCGCGACCCCGGTGAACAGCGGCTGCCCGCCGCTGGGCCAGGTGGCGATCTTCCTCGACGGGCAGGTGCTGACCGCGCCCTGCGTGCAGTCCCCGAGCAGCAACCAGACCCAGATCACGGGGAACTTCACCTTCGCCTCCGCCCAGCGGCTGGTCGACGACATCAACGCCGGGGCCCTGCCGGCCCAGATCGCGGTGGCCCAGGAGACGACCGTCTCCGCCACCCTGGGGGCGCAGTCGGTGCACCGCACCCTGATCGCCGGCGCCTTCGGCCTGGCGCTGGTGATCCTCTTCATGCTGCTGTACTACCGCTTCCCGGGACTGCTGGCCAGCATCGCCCTGCTGGCCTACGGGGCCCTGGTGCTGGCCATCTTCAAGCTGATCCCGGTGACCCTGACCCTGGCCGGCCTGGCGGGGTTCGTGCTCAGCGTGGGCATGGCGGTGGACGCCAACGTGCTGATCTTCGAACGCATGAAGGAGGAACTGCGCCAGGGCCAGCCGCTGGCGACGGCGACCGAGCACGGCTTCAAGCGGGCCTGGCCCGCCATCCGTGACTCCAACATCTCCACCAGCATCACCTGCGCGGTCCTGTACTTCTTCGGCGCCAGCGAGGTCAAGGGCTTCGCGCTGACCCTCTTCATCGGGGTGGCGGCGAGCATGTTCTCCGCGATCGTCATCACCCACACCATCCTGCACTACGCCCAGCGCTGGCTGCCCCTGGCTCGGCGGGCTCAGCTGTACACCCGGGTCGCGCCCACCGAGCGTCTGGCCCAGGCCATGGGCCCGGGCCGGCGCTTCGACATTGTCAGCCACCGCAACTGGTTCTTCGCGGCCTCGCTGGCGATCATCGTGCCCGGGCTGCTGACCATCCTCTTCGCCGGGTTCCGGCTCGGGATCAGCTTCACCGGCGGGGACCAGGTCACCGCCCGGCTGCTGCGGCCGGCGACGGCGGCCCAGGTCCTGCAGGTGGCCCGGGCGGTGGCGCCCGGCGCCCGGCCGACGGTGCTGGCCGAGGGCGGGCACCACTTCTCGGTGCAGACCCTGCCCATCAGCGTGCAGGAGCTGGGCGGGATCGTGGCGGCGCTGGACCACCGTTTCGGGATCCCCCACGGGGCCACGGGGGCGCCCATCGTCAACGAGAGCACGGTGGGCCCCACCATCGCCTCGGGGCTGGTGGTGAGCTCGGTGGCCCTGGTCATCGTCGCCAGCCTGCTGATCGCCGGCTACCTGGCGTTCCGCTTCTCCCAGACCCAGGTCCAGGCCCGCCGCTTCGGGCTGTGCGCCCTGGCGGCGCTGCTCCACGACGTCTTCCTGCTGGCGGGGCTGTGGGCGATCCTGGGGCGCTTCAGCGCGCTGGGGACGGTCGACACCCTGTTCGTCACCGCCCTCCTGACGGTGGTGGGCTTCTCGGTCCACGACACCATCGTGGTCTTCGACCGGATCCGGGAGAACCTGCGCACCCAGGGGAGCCGTCTGACCTTCGAGCAGACGGTGAACCTCTCGGTGATGCAGACCCTGGCCCGGTCGCTGAACACCTCACTGACGGTGCTGTTCGTGCTGCTGGCGCTGTTCCTCTTCGGGGGGACCACGATCCAGGGCTTCGTGCTGGCCCTCCTGATCGGCATCGCCTCGGGGACCTACAGCTCGATCTTCAACGCCAGCACCCTGCTGACGGCCTGGCGCCAGCTGGACCGGCGCCAGCCCGCCCTCGGTGGCGGCGGCCTGCGGCGGGCGGCGGCGGCGGGCCGGGACCTCGCCCCCTGAGGGGACACAGCCGGCCGGGCGATGGGCGGGCGGTAGAATCGGGACCCGGCTCCCGTTGGAGGTGAGGAGTCGGCCGGTACCGGGGCTCCGGGGTCGGCGGGTCCCACGGGGGTCGGGCATCGATGTCGCTTGAGGTCGCGTCGGCGGACCAGATCCGTGAGCTGCTGACGGCGCCGATGGCCGCCGCCGGGGTGGAGCTGGTGGAGGTGTGCTGGCGGCCGCACGGGCGGCAGCGCCGGCTGCTGGTGACCGTGGACCGGCCCGGGGGCATCACCCTCGACGAGTGCGGGACGGTGAGCCGTGCCATCTCGGCCCTGCTCGACGCCGCCGACCCGGTTCCCGGCCCCTACCTCCTGGAGGTCTCCTCCCCGGGGATCGAGCGGCCCTTCCAGGGGGAGATGGACTGGGAGCGGGCGGTGGGCCACCGGGTGCGGCTGCGTCACCGCGACGGCGACGCCGAGACCGTGCTCGAGGGGCGGCTCCTCGAGTTGGGCCCGACGGAGGTCCTGCTGGAGGTGCGGCTCGGGCGCGGCCGCAGCGAGCGCCGGGCCGTGACCAGGGAGACCGTGGTCCTGGCCCACCGGGTGGTGGATCTGTGACACGGGGTGGGCGGGCCGCGGTCCCGCGCCGGGCGCTGGGGCCCGACGGGATCGAGCTGGCCGCGGCGCTGGCGCTCCTGCGGGAGGCCCACGGGGTCAGCGACGCCACCCTGATCGCGGTGGTGGAGCGGGCGCTGGCCACCGCCTGGGAGCGGACCGAAGGGGGACCGGGCGGCGTCCGCGCCGAGCTGGACGCCGGCTCGGGTCGGCTGCGGCTGCGGGTCCCGGCCCTGGTGGTCGCGGACCGGCCGGCCGGGCCCGGACAGATCACCGTCGAGGCCGCCCGCAGTCTGGAGCCCGGGGCCGAGGCGGGCGCGTGGGTCCTGCGCGACGCCGACCCGCCGCCGGACGTGGTGGCGCGCGCGATCCAGCTGGCGAAGGCCGCGGTCCTGACGGAGGTCCGAGAGGCCGACCGGGCTCGCGCGGTGGCCGAGGGGCGGGCTCGGCGTGGAGAGCTGGCCGACGGGATCGTCGAGAGCATCGAGGACGGCGTGGTCCATCTCCGGGTTGGACGGCTGGAGGCGGTGCTGCCGGTCGAGGAGCAGCTGCCGGGGGAGGTCGTCACGCCCGGGCGCCACCTCAAGGTGGTGCTGCTGGAGGTCCACCCCGGCCGCGGGGCGGCGCGGGCCACGGTGGTGGTCTCGCGAGCCCATCACAGCCTGCTCCTGCGCCTGCTGGAGGCCGAGGTGCCCGAGGTCGCGGCGGGGTTGGTGGTGGTGCGAGCCCTCGTGCGCGAGCCCGGCCAGCGGGCCAAGGTGGCGGTGGAGTCACGGCGCGCGGGTATCGACCCAGTGGGCGCCTGCGTGGGCCCGCGCGGGGTCCGGATCCGGGTGGTGGCCGCGGAGATCGCGCCGGAGCGGGTGGACGTGGTCGCCTTCGACGAGGACCCGGCAGTCTTCGTGCGGCGGGCGCTGGCGCCGGCGCTGGTGACCGCCGTCGATCTCGAGCAGGCGGCGCACCGGGCCCGGGTCCTGACGCTGCCGGGCCAGTTGACCCTGGCGATCGGGCGCGGGGGCCAGAACGCCCGGCTGGCGGCACGCCTGACCGGGTGGCGGATCGACATCCGTGCCGAGGCGCCGGGGTGAGCGGGGCCCGGGCGGCGCGGCCGCAGCGCACCTGCCTTGGCTGCCGGAGGGCCCTGCCCCAGGAGGGCCTGATGCGGCTCGCCTGGCGGGACGGGCAGGTGGCGGTGGAGCCCCCCGGGCGGCGGGGGCCCGGCCGTGGAGCCTACGTCTGTGCGACCATGGGGTGCTGGGAGCGGGCCCGGCGTCGGCGAGCGGTCGCCCGGGCTCTGCGGATCTCGCCCACCAGCGTCGACGCCGAGCGGGTGAGCGCCGCTCTGCAGGGCCTTCTCGCCTCTCGCTCTCCGTCGTCATCCCTTCCCCTGGAGGACAGGCCATCGCCACTGTGAAGCAGGTCGCCCTGCCCCCCCGCCTGACGGTCAAGGAGCTCGCCCAGGCCCTCGGGGTTCCACCCGCAGAGGTCTCCAAGGCCCTTCTGCAGCACCGCATCCTGGCCACGATCAATCAGAGCGTGGACTTCGAGACCGCCGGGCTGGCGGCCCAGCAGCTCGGGATGGAGGTGCTGCGGGCCGAGGCGGAGACGGTCACCGGGGTGGCCGGCGAGGCTCCAGACCTGACGCGGGAGGAGGAGGGCGAGCTCCGGACGCGCCCACCGGTGGTGACCGTCCTGGGCCACGTGGACCATGGGAAGACCAGCCTCCTGGACGCGATCCGGCACACCCAGGTGGCGGCGGGGGAGGCTGGGGGGATCACGCAGCGGATCGGGGCCTACACCGTGGATGTGGGCGGGCGGCCGGTCACGTTCATCGACACCCCGGGTCATGCCGCCTTCACGGCCATGCGGGCCCGGGGCGCCAACGTCACCGACCTGGCGGTCTTGGTGGTTGCCGCGGATGACGGCATCATGCCCCAGACCGACGAGGCCATCCAGCACGCCAAGCAGGCGGGGGTGACGATCCTGGTGGCCATCAACAAGATCGACCGCGACGATGCCAACCCTGATCGGGTCAAGCAGCAGCTCACCGAGCGGGGGATCGTGGTCGAGGAGTACGGGGGCGAGGTGGTGGCGGTGCCGGTGTCGGCTCGCAGCGGCGAGGGGATCGACCACCTCCTGGAGATGATCCTGCTGGTGACCGATCTGCGGGAGCCGCGGGCCAACCCCGACCGGCTGGCCGAGGGGACGGTGATCGATGCCCACCTCGAACGGGGGCGCGGCCCGGTGGCCACCGTCCTGGTCCAGAACGGAACCCTGCGGGTGCGCGACTTCTTCGTGGTTGGCCCGGTGGCCGGCCGCGTGCAGTCGCTGACCGACGATCGCGGTCGGCGGGTCCAGTCGGCGGGCCCGGGGATCCCGGTGGTCGTCGCGGGCATGCCGGAGGTGGTCCGGGCCGGCGATCGGTTCCTGGCCGCGGAGAGCGAGCGTCAGTCGAAGAGCATCGCCGATCGGAACCGGGGCGCCGCCGACCAGCGCTCGCAGGATGCCCGGCGGGTCAGCCTGGCGGACATCGGCCGGCAGGCGGGATCGGGGGTCCAGGACCTGGCCCTGGTCCTCAAGGCCGACAGCCAGGGGGAGCTGGAGGCGCTGCGGGGGGTGCTGCTGCGGTTCGAGGACTCGCTGGTGCGCCTGCGGCTGGTCTTCGAGGGGGTCGGCCCCATCACCGAGACCGACGTCGACCTGGCGGCCGCCGCCAACGCGATCGTCATCGGCTACAACGTGCGACCCGAGCCCAATGCCCGCGCCGCTGCCGACCGGGGCGGGGTCGACGTGCGCACCTACGACGTGGTCTACCAGATCACGGAGGACATCGAGCGCGCGGTTCGGGGCATGCATGCCCCGACCTTCGAGGAGGTCTTCGTGGGTCGGGCCGAGGTCCGGATGCGCATCAAGGTCCCCAAGATCGGCTTCATCGCCGGCTCTCACGTCACCGAGGGCAAGGTGGTGCGGGACGCCGTGCTCTCCATCCGCCGTGACGGGCGCGAGCTGCAGCGGAGCAAGGTCGCCTCCCTGCGGCGCTTCAAGGATGACGTCCGCGAGGTGGCCCAGGGCTACGACTGCGGCATCGAGATCGCCGACTTCCAGGACTTCCAGGAAGGCGACCTCCTCGAAGCCTTCGTCGTCGAGCAGCGCAACGCGTGACGACAGCCTGGATCGCGACCGCCGCCGCCGCCGGCCGGCACGCGGGGAGGACGCCGATGGACCATCGTGTGGAGCGGGTCAACGCGCAGCTGCGCCAGGAGCTGGCCGAGGTCCTGCGTCGCGACGTCAAGGACCCCAACGTCGGCGCGGTCGGGGTGGTCGCGGTCTCCTGCAGCGCCGACTTGGGCCAGGCCCGGGTGCGGATCAGCGTCCTGGGGGAGGATGAGGCGCTGCGCCGTGCTGCGGTGGCCCGCCTGCAGCGCATGGCCGGCTTCCTGCGCGGTCGCCTGCGGGACCGTCTCCCGCACCTGCGCCGAGTCCCTCAGCTGCGCTTCCAGCTGGACGAGTCGATCGGCTACGCGGTGCGGGTCAGCCGCATCCTGGCGGAGCTGGAGCCGGGGGAGCCGGGTCCCTCCGCGGAGGGGCAGCCATGAGCGGTGGCGAGGGCACGTCGGCCGCCATCCGCGCCCTGGTCGAGAGCCACCAGCACTTCATGTGCGTCGGTCACAAGGACGCGGATGCCGACTCCCTGGGCAGCGTGCTGGCCTTCACCGAGGTCCTGCGCGGGCTGGGGCGTCAGGCCGACCCCTGGGTGCCGGAGCCGCTGCCTACCCTGCTGGACCATCTCCCCGGCTACGCGGAGGTCAACCGCACCGAAGCCCCGGAGGACGCCGTGGTCTTCGCCTTCGACGCCGGCAGCCCGGCCCGGTTCGGCAACCTGCGGGCCCGGATCGAGCGGGCCCCGGCAGTGGTGGTGATCGACCATCACCTCAGCAACGAGGGGTTCGGTACCCTGCACCTGGTCCGGCCCGACGCGGCGGCCACTGGCGAGATCGTCTACCGCCTCTTCCAGGAGTGGGGGCTGGAGATCACGGTGCCGACGGCCACCAACCTCTACGCGGCCCTCTTCACCGACACCGGAGGCTTCCGCCACGGCAACACCACCGCGGTGACCCTGGAGATTGGGGCAGCGCTGGCGCGGCTGGGCGCCGACCCGGCCTGGGTCGCCCTCAAGAGCTACAAGTCGCTCTCGGCCTCCACCCTGCGGCTGCATGCCGCCACCGCCGCGGCCAGTCGCTACGAGTGCGACGATCGTCTCATCTGGAGCGAGGTGCGCCAGTCCACTCTGCGGGCCACCGGGGCCATCCTGGAGCAGTCGGAGGGGATCATCGACCAGTTGCAGAGTCTCGACACCATGCGCTGCGCCCTCCTCTTCAAGGAGGTCGAGCCCGGCCTGACCAAGGTCAGCCTGCGGACCAGGGCCCCGGTGGCGGCCCACGAGCTGGCCGGACAGTTCGGGGGCGGCGGGCATGCTCGGGCCGCCGGAATCGAGATGTCACTGCCCATCGATGAGGTCGAGGCGTTGGTCCTGGACGCCGCCCGTGACGCGGCGACCGTGGCCGGAACGTGACCGCGACTCGCGCCTGGTCTCCGCGGTCCCTGACCGTGTCTGGCATCCTCAACATCGCCAAGCCGGCCGGGATGACCTCGTTCCAGGTGGTCCGGATGGTGCGCCGGGCGCTGGATGAGCGGCATGTGGGCCATGCTGGCACCCTGGATCCGGCGGCCACCGGTGTGTTGCCGATCTGCCTGGGGCGGGCGACCCGCCTGGTGGACTACCTGCTGCGGGAGCCGAAGACCTATCACGCCCGCCTGCGCCTCGGGGAGCGCAGCGACACCGGTGACCTGGAGGGGACCATCACCCCGGGGGCGGACGCCAGCCACCTGACCCGGGAGGTGGTGGCGGAGGCGCTGCAGGGGTTCGTCGGGCGGATCGAGCAGGTGCCCCCGATGCACTCCGCCGTCCGTCACGAGGGCCGCCACCTGTACGAGTTGGCACGACAGGGGATGGAGGTCGAGCGGGCCGCCCGCGTCGTCCACATCCTCTCCATCGACCTGATGGCGTTTCGGCCTGGCCCCACCGCGGAGGCCGAGGTGACGGTCGAGTGCCACCGGGGCACCTACCTGCGCGTGCTGGCCTCGGACCTCGGAGACCGCCTTGGGGTGGGTGGCCTCCTGGCCTGGCTGGAGCGAACCGCCTACGGGCCCTTCCTGCTGGAGTCGGCGGTCTCGCTGGAGGCGCTGGAGGCCGCACCGGATCCCTCGACCCTGCTGCTGCCCATGGAGCTGGCCGTCCTCAGCCTGCCTCGCGTCGACCTGTTGCCCGCCGGCGCCTCCGCCATTCGGCGGGGCCAGGGGACGTGGCTGGCCCAGCCACCGGCGGTCCCGGCGGGGACCGAGGTCCGGGCCCATGGCCCCGACGGCCGTCTGCTGGCCCTCGGGGAGGTGCGCGGGGCCCACCTGCGGCCGACCAAGGTGCTGGTGGCGGGTGCTGGCTGACGACGGGACCGAGGGCCACTGAGATGGAGGTCTCGGTCGGGTTGCCGCTCCCCGGCGGCAGCCCAGAGGGGCCTTCCGTGGTGGCCACCATCGGCAACTTCGACGGCGTCCATCGGGGCCACCTGGCCATCATCCAGGCGGCCCGGGCGGCGGCCGCGCCGCTGGCGGGGCACACCGTCGTGGTGACCTTCGAGCCCCATCCGCGCGCGGTGGTCGGCGGGGGCCCAGCCCCGGCACTCCTCAGTCCGCTGGACGCCAAGCGCGACCTGCTGGAGGGGGCTGGGGTCGACCGGCTGCGTGTGGTGGAGTTCACGCCGGCCACGATGCGCCTCGAACCGGAGCTGTTCCTCGCCAGACTCCGAGCCGCCCACCGGCTGGCGGCGCTGGTCGTGGGGCCGGGGTTCGCCTTCGGCTACCGTCGCCGGGGAACGGTGGCGATGCTGGAGGCTGATGGCCGCGTCCACGGGTACCGGGTGGTCGTGGTCGATCCGGCTCTGGCGGGGGGCGAGCGTATCAGCAGCAGCCGGGTGCGGCAGGTGGTGGCCGCGGGTGACCTGGAGACCGCGGCCGACCTCCTCGGCCGGCCGCTGCGCCTGGCCGGGTGGGTGGTGCCGGGGCGGGCGCTGGGGCGGAGGCTGGGCTTCCCCACCGCCAACTTGCGCCTGCTGCCCGGGCAGGCGCTGCCACGACGCGGGGTGTACGTCATGCGGCTGCGCGACGCCGGCGGGCGCTGGCACGAGGCTGCCGGCAATGTCGGCGTGCGGCCCCACTTCGGCGCGGGAGCCCCGCAGGTCGAGGCCCATTGCCTAGACGACCCGGGGAACCTGTACGGGCAGCGGGTGGCCGTCGACTGCCTCGCCTGGCTGCGGGATGAGGCCGTCTTCGCGTCCGACGCCGAACTGATCGCCCAGATGGGGCGGGACGTGGCGCGGGCCCGGGCCTGGTTCGCCCCCGGGGCGGAGGCGGTCCGGGGGTGAGAGAGGCCCGGGGGTGAGAGAGGCCCAGCGCGGTAGGAGTGGTGTCGCACCGTCGGGGCCGCCTGAAGGGGCGGGTCCGGTGGTCCGAGCGTGGGCAGGCGCGACCGGTCGGGGCGGCAAACGCATGGGCCGCCATCGGGTAGACCGCCGGGGCTGATCGAGACGCCGGCGGCCGCCTAACGCCACCGTGGCCCGAACCGCGGGATGGTCTGGCGGCGCGCGCCCGGCGATGGTCATCCGGCTGCCCCTCGACGCATCCGCCCCACCGGTGGCGCAGCCCTCTCACGCGGCGTTCACGCGGGGCCGGCGCTCCAGCAGCAGGCCGCCCGGCGCGGCCAGGCCTTCGGCACCGTCTCGGATCCGGGCGACCCGATGGCCGGGCGCGCCCCGCCCGAGTCAACTGCCGGGGGCCTACGCCGGGCGTGCCGGACCCCTCCCGCGCTCGGTCCCGCGACAGACCGTCTGGCAACGGGCCTAAGCCGGTCGCCATAAGTTCTGTCCTGGGTCTGGAGGGGGCAGGCGCCCGGAGGGGGACGCCAGAAGCTGAGCTCGGGGCGCAGGGATCTTGGTGGCTCGGCCTGGGAGGACCACGGTCGAGGG
>JAKABB010000125.1 GCA_021802045.1 bacterium | reverse complement strand
TTCCGATCTGTGCAGGGCCCGCTCCTGTACCTCAACACGCCGTTCTGGTACCTGACCAAGTAGGCCGGGGACCCGCCGCCCCGGGTGGGGCCGCATCGTGCGGCCCCACCCGACGGGGCGTGCGGCCCCGTCGCCGGCCTGTGGCCGCGCCCGGGTCGCGTGCACCGCGGGCCCGGGGACCGTCGGCAAGGACGTGGCTCAGAACGTTCGAGTCCAGGTGTGGAGGGTGAAGGCGGCCCCGGCTCGCACCAGGGGGTCCTCCCGGGCCAGCGTCGCCGCCGCCTCGGCGGTGGCCGCGGCCACCACGTACATGGCGGCCGGGCTGTGGCCGTCGCCGCCCGGCGCATAGGTTCCGGCGGCGAGGAGGAGTCCCGCGCCGCGCAGGCGCTGGAGGAAGGCGGCGTGCTCGACCGCCGCGGAGCCGGCGCCGCCGGGACCGACCTCGACCACGAAGCACCGCTGCCCGCCCGGTCGCGCACGCCCTATCCGCTTGGCGGCGTCCAGCGACCCATAGGTGCTCCCCTCCAGGAAGAAGACCGGCCGCAACCGGAGGTACTGCTGCGCCGATGAGCCGGCCAGGCAGTCGGGGTCGATCTCGGCGGCGACGATCCGCCCGAAGACGAAGGCCTCGGCCCCGTACCACTTGACGTCGTCCAGCTGGCATTCGAGGTGCGCCGGGCACTCGTCGACCAGCGGGGGCCGCACCCGCCGGGCGGGGCCCAGGGTGAAGCCCGAGCGGCGCAGACGCTCGGCGCCGTGGTGGCGCGGGAGGGCCCACACCCGGTCCACCATGGGCTCGGAGACGACGTTCATGACGAACTCCCCGGTCTCCTCGACGTTGCGCAGGGTGCGGTGCGCCCTGGTGCAGCCGAAGGCGACGATCGGGCCCTCGAACGCGGCCATGGTCACCCAGCTCTTGGGCGCCACGTTCGCCTGCCCCGACCCGTCGACCGTGGACACCAGCACCACCTGCCCGGGCAGCACCGACGGGTGCCAGGTCGCCTTGTCGGGGTTGAACGGGACCTTGCCCATGGCGGCGAGTATGGCAGCGGGCGGAGCTGGCTCGGCCCAACTCGGCTGGTGCCCAGCGGTCAGCGCCGGTGGTGCCAAGGCCAGCGCCCCGCGCGGCTGTCCGGGCGCACACCGCATCAGCTCCCCGCCCCTGGGTGTCAAAGGACCCGATCCATGGCGCGGACGGGTCCGCCCTGGCCTGTCCGCCCGGCCCGAGATGCCCCGTCGTCGCGGCGCGGGTGATCGTCCGTCGCCCGCCGAGGCGCGCCGCCTGCCAGCACCATGGGGCCATGGCCGAACCGGTTGATCTCGCCGCGGTCTTGTCGCAGATCGAGGCGCCGTGGAAGCCGCAGACCGTGGCCGTGCTCAATGACTACGACCTGCGCGTGGTCAAGGTCCATGGCGAGTTCAGCCAGCACAGCCATCCTGAGACCGACGAAGCGTTCCTGGTGCTCAGGGGGTCGATGACCATTCGCCTGGATGCGGACGACGTGGCGCTCGCTGCCGGCCAGCTGCACGTGGTCCCGCGGGGCGTGCAGCACCAGCCGGTCTCGATTGAGAGTGCGGAGGTGTTGCTGATCGAGCCCAGCGCCACGGTGAACACCGGCGACTCCCCCAGCGAGTTCACCATCGACCCTTCGCGCCGTTAGCGACCCCTGGCGGTACCGCCGCCCGCGACTCGGTCGGCCCGGGCGGCATGATGGGACGGGCAAGGCAGCGGGGGCTCGGGGTGCGGGCTGATGCAGGCATCGCGTCCCCGTCGGGACGCCGCGGGTGCGCCCGGGTTGGCCAGCAGACGGCGCTGCGGGCGCGTCACATCCCCGAAGGCGCCATCGGGGAGGGGCGCGAGGATGGCTCGGCCCGGGGCGGCGGCTGGCACGCCCAGCCGCCCCCGACCCCGAGGTCCCCGCACCGGCGGGCCGGCCCCAGGACCGGGCACAGGGTCACGACCAGCCCTGGCAAGCCGTCGGGAGGCGGTCGCAGGTGCCGCTGCAGGCGGAGCACGGTCCCACGCCAGCGGCGGCTCCAGCTCCACGGCGTCGCCACCACGGTCTCCGGCGTCGCGGTGGCGGCGGGCGGGCGCCCCGCGATGCTTGCTCGGGTGGAACAGGGCGTCGGCCTCGCGACCCTGTCAGCCCTTCTCTGGGGCGCTGGGGTGGCGCGATGCCCTAGCAAACCCGACGACCTGGTCCGCTTCCTTCATGGTGGGCAGGTGAACACAGAGGCAGCACCGGCGGGCGGGCATCCCGGCGGCCGAACCAGCGAGCGCACAACAGCCCGTGCCAGTCCACCTTGTGACCAGGGTGCTGGTGGGTCACGGTCACCACATCTACACGGTCGGCCACAGGCGAGTTGCGCAGTGTGAGCAACCGAGGCAGCGTGCCGCATCCGAGATCGGGGACCACCCGATAGCCGTCCTGCTCGATGGCGGAACCGCTGCACGCGTGCCCGGCCTACGGCCAGGCACCACAGCTACCGAGGATGGCCACGCGACCGTTCGTCCTGCAGTCGCCCAGGTGTAGGCGCCAACCTCCACGTCATGTGCCGCAGCACGATCACCTTGTGAGACAGCCCTGGGCCCAGGCACCACCGTTGAACGTGGTCAGCTGGCGTGGCGGCGGATGTACTCGTCGAGCGGAAGAACTCTTCCTCGGTGGCGGAGCAGCTCGGCGACGAGCACACTCGCATCCGCCACGATGATCACTCAGACATGGGCCGCCGCAGATCGAACAGCTGCGCCAGCTCCTCTTCGCTCATGCCGGTCTCTTCGAGAATCTTCTCGACGGTGTGGCCCAGGCTCTCGATCGCCCGCTTGGCCTGCTCCCGGTCGCGCTCGACCGGGATGTAGAAGCCGATGACGTGGCCGTGCTTGTTCACGGCCACGGGGTCGGACCCAGAGAGGTAGCTGGTGGCATGATCGCGGAACTCACGGACGCCGACGCTCTTGAGCTGGCCCATTGTGATCTCCTTGTGGGCACAGTGCAGCCCGAATCGGGACAGCGGCCAACGAGGCGGTCAGGGCCACAGTCGCGGGGCGCGCGCGGCCGCGGAGTCCGGGCGGCGATGCAGGGCTCCAGCCGTCAAGGATGCGCTCGCGCGCTCGCGAGACGCACGATCGTGGCCTCCCCGACCCTGCCGCCTGCAGCAGGACCTCTTTGGAAGGGAAGTGGTGGTAGACGCAGGCCTTCGTGACGCCGAGCCGCTCGGCGATCTCCCGCAGGGAGGTCTGGTCGCAGCCATTCTCGGTGAAGAGCTCCGGAGCGTCCTGGAAACCGGGTTCAGGCCGCGGCGCGTGCCGCCAAGGGTCGGCGTCGCAGGCTCGGGTCAGCCGGGGCCGGTGGCTGGTACGCCTGGTCGACGGTCCCGGGCGGGACGATCTCGCCGATCCGGTCGAGGACATCGTCGCTGAGCGTCACATCCAGTCCGGCGAGCCCCGTGTCCAGCTGGTCCATGGTGCGGGCGCCGAGCAGCGCACTGATCACGCCGGGGTGCGCGATGGTGAAGGCCATCGCGCGGTGGGTGATCGGAACACCCCGCCACCTCGGCGAGCGGGACGAGTTGTTCGACGGCATTGCGGCGGGGCTCATCGGTGAGATGGCGGACCAGGCTGACGCGGCGCAGATCGTTGACCTTGTTCTTGCGCACGCGGCCGGTGAGCAGGCCGTGGCCGAGCGGGTCCCGGACGGGGGTGTAGTAAGCTTGAGTGGTGACCACTCGAACCAAGCCCAGGCGTCGACGCGGCTACACCCGCCTGTCCGGCAAGCGGCAGGTTACCCTCCCGCTCGCCGCCGTTAAGGCGATGGGCCTCGAGCCAGGGGCCGAACTCCGGGTCGACGCGGTGGGTGGGCAGATCATCCTCACTCCGCAGGAGGGGCTCGCCGCGCGCCGGGAACGCGCCATCCGCCTGGCTGCGGGAGCCCTCACCGGGCTCTTCGAGGCCGGCTATCTCGACCAACTCCGCGACGAGTGGCGCTGATCGTCGTCGACGCGAGCATCCTGATCGCGTTGCTCGACTCCAATGACAGCCTGCACCTGGCCGCTACCACCGCCCTCCTGGCGCATGTGGGGGATGACCTGACCATCCCAGCGTCTGCATACTCTGAGGCACTGGTCCGACCGGCGCGCGCGGGCCGCCTGGCCGAGGCCAGGACCGTCGTGGGGAGTCTTCTCCTGGCGGTGGCCCCCCTCACCGAGGCAATCGCCGAGGAGGCCGCGGTGCTCAGGGCGCGCCGTCAGGGTCTGAGGCTCCCCGACGCGCTCGTCATCGCCACCGGCACCGCGCTGAACGCCGACCGCATCCTGACCGGGGACGCGCGTTGGCGTCACCTCGCCTCCTCGGTGGAGGTGGTCGTCTGAGGGAACGGCGAGCGAGTGCACGAGCCGCAACCTACTGGAACCTCAGTTTCACCCGGATGCAGGCCCTGAAAGACGCTGGCCGTGGGGCCGCCAGACGGCCTTTGGGCAACCGGATCGGCTCCCACCTTGGGTCCGCCGCGGAAAGACGTTGGGGCGCAAGGGAAGAGTGGTCCTACGCCGGGAAGAGCGCATAGCCCTCATCAGAGGCGGCTCGACGCAGATCGTCATCCCAGGACGCGACACGATCCACCCGGCGCGGCGATCCGAGCCGCTGCAGAGCGGCCAGATGCACCGCATCGTGGCTGTGGAGGCGGTGGCTCTCGGCCAGGTCTCCGGCCCGCTTCACCACCGCCATGTCCACGACGATCGGAGAGGTCGCCGCCCACACCCGTTCCAGCAGTCGCCGGGCCCTGGTGAACGAGGCGCCGGGGAGACGCCCGGCTCGCCCCGCCGAGGCGATCGCAGCCCGAAGCTCGACGTAACCGATGTGGGCGCAGGCGAGCACCTCCAGGTCTTGACCCAGGGTCGCCAGCTCGGCCGACCCGTCCTCCGCGATGATCAGCTTGACCAGCGCGCTGGTGTCCGCGTAGACGATCAGCGCCGCTGCTCCAGCACGAAGTCGACCGCGGTCTTCGCCCCTGGGGTCATGGTCACCGGCCCCGCGACATCCAGCAGCGGCGCTCGGAACTCGATGCCGCCGCTCTCCACCAGGGCCGCGATGGACGGCGGGACGCCGCCGGGGTGATACGCGACGATCCGGGCTACGGGTCGACCCCGGTCGGTCACCACCACCTCCTCTCCCCTGCTCGCCCGCTTGATCGCCCGGCTCAGCTCCCCACCCTTGAGGGCCCGCACTCCCAGCTCCATTGTGGCCTCATTCTGTCACTTTTGGGGCCACAGGATGGATTGCCACGGCGGGTGTGGCTCCTGACTCGGTGGGATCGACACGTCACCTGCCATAGTCGTCACGTGGAACAGCGCATCAGTCTGGTGACCCTCGGCGTGACCGATCTGACCCGAGCCCGGCATTTCTATGAGGCGTTGGGCTGGGCCGGCGCTCAGCAGCCCGACGATGAAGTGTGCTTCTTCCAAGCAGGCGGGATGGTGTTCGGTCTCTGGACTGCTCTGGGTGGTCACGGTGCTCCCGGACTCGAACTCGCCTACAACGTCCGCTCCCCGGAGGAAGTGGACGTTGTTCTGGCGGATGCCGAGCGAGCCGGTGGGACCATCGTGCGGCCGGCTGCTCAGGCGACGTGGGGCGGAACCACAGGGGCATTCGCCGACCCTGATGGCTACGTGTGGGAAGTGGCTCACAACCCCGGATGGACCCTCAACGCGGACGGATCCATCCAGATCTGACGGCTGCGCGTGGGCCTCTCACCCTTGACACCCCCGGGAGCCGGCGGTCTGGGCGTGTCCGCAGGCGCGTCACGGGGGCAGCCATCCTCAGCGATATGGGGCGCGCGCCGCACAACGGTGCTGGTGAGGCCCCCGCCGTTCCCGAGTTCTGGTGTCGTCCAGCTTGTCGCCGTGTGGAGGAAGGGCGAGCTTGGTGGACGGCCCGATGGGTAGCGTCCCAGCGGGCCCGACTACATGGCCAGCGCCCAGCCCAAGGTGACACGGCGGCAGAACTTCTCCTCTACTGGGACCTGTGCGATCCCGCTGCTGGGCGAGTGTGCCTGCGGCACGCCACGTTTCCGACAGGGCCCTGTCGGTCAGGCGTGCGGAGGAGACGGCTCCGTCCGGGGCGGCCGGCAGGCTCAGTGGCCCCCGACCCCGCGGTCCGGACGAGCGCCGGCCCGCCCCAGGACCGGGCGCAGGGTCACGACCAGCCCCTGCGAGCCGCCGGGGGGCAGGTGCAGCTCCCACTGCAGGCGGAGCACCGTCCCCTGCCAGCAGCGGCTCCAGCCGTCCAGCGTCGCCACCACGGTCTCCAGCGGCGTCGCGGTGGCGGCGGGCGGGGGATCGGCCGTCACCCGCAGGCCCACCTCGCCCACCGGGTCGGCGATGAGCCAGCCGTGGCCGTCGGCGGCGGGCACCGCGGGATCGTCCCGTCCCAGCGCCAGCGGGGCCACCGGGATCTCGCAGCCGAAGCGGCCGCGCCAGCCCCGGGGCCCCGTCGGCTGGAGGCGGTAGGTGGCCGTCAGGCCGCAGGAGTCGACGCTCAGCCGTTTGGCGATGGCCAGGCCGCCGGCGCTGGCCTCCAGGCGCACGCCGTCGGGCTCGACCGCGAAGGCGTACGGCTGGGCCTGGGGCATGCCGTCGACCAGGTCGCGCAGCCCCAGGCGGGGGCCGTCGTCGAAGGGGCCGAGCCCGCCGCCCGGCGGGCCGCCGCGGGGGGCGCTCG
>JAKABB010000124.1 GCA_021802045.1 bacterium | reverse complement strand
CGGCCAGGACCCGCTCCCCGGGGCCGGGGGGGACCTCGACGGCGATCCAGGCACCGGGTCCCAGTGGGGCGGCGGGGCGGTGGGGCAGGGGGTGTCCGTCCAGGGTCACGGCGGAGCCCGCTCCCGCGGGCTCCCGGACGATGAGCGCGACCGCCTCGTCGGCGGGGAGGCGCAGGGCCAGCGAGTCGGCGGGACCGAGGGTGAGGTCGCGGAAGCGCAGCCGTTGCGGGCTCTGGGCCAGGGTGGTGTCGCCGAGCGCCAGCCGCACCCCGCCCGCGCCGACCTCGACCTCCAGCTGTCCGTGGGCGGTCCACAGCCCGGCGCGGCCCGGCTGCCGCCGACCGAAGGTGATCCCGTCCCAGGGGTCGATCCCGATCAGGTCGATGTCGGCGATCATGGCCAGCAGGGCGCCCCAGGTGTAGAAGGGCTCGGCGTCGGCCGAGCCCCCGGCCTCCCCGGTGCGCTGGTCCAGGTTCTCGTAGCAGCGCCGGTCCCGCCAGGCCCGCTGGAACATCGCCGCGCCCGCCGCCGCCAGGTCGGTGGCCTCGACGTCGAACCGGTACCGTCGCAGCCCCTGGTACACCAGGTAGTTGAAGTAGGGCCAGACGCGGCCCCGCCAGTACACGTTGTCAGCCGCCGCCGGGTCGTGGTGGGGCGTGCCCGCCACCGGGTGGGGCCCGCCGAAGCGCTCGGGGTCCAGGAGGTGCTCGTGGACCAGGATCGCGGCCTGCTCGGGGGTGGCCAGTCCGGCCACCATCGGGAAGAAGCTGGTGGGGGAGAGGCTGCGGGCGAAGCGCCCGCTCCAGAGGCGGTTGGCGAACACCCGCCGCTCCGGGTCCCAGAGCTGCTGGCGCACCAGGCCGGCCAGCGCCTGGGCCCGGTCCCGCATCCCGGCCGCCTCCTCCCCCCGGCCCGTCCGCTCGGCCATCCGGGCCAGCAGCTCGGCCTCGTGGACCAGCAGGGCGTTGAGGCCGACGTCCTCCATGTTCAGGGTGTGGGTGGTGAGGTCGAAGTCGGCCTCGTCGTGCACCGGGGAGTTGTCATTGGCGGACTCGTCCATGGCGGCCAGCTTGGTGTGGACGAAGTGCCCGTCCCCGACCGGCGACGACCCGTACTCGAAGAGGCCGTTGCCGTTGCCGTCGCGGGTGCTGGCCCACCAGCGCCAGGCGCGGGCCAGGACCGGCAGGGCGGTGGTCAGGATGGCGGTGTCGCCCGACCGCTGGAACAGGCCCCAGGCGGTGTGGGCTCCCAGGGGCGGGTGAGAGCGGTCCACCCAGTTGGTGCGGGCGCTGCGCAGCGCCGCCAGGCTGCCGGATTCGGTGGCGCAGGCCAGGGCGCTGTCCAGGTTGGCCCGGGCCAGGGGCAGGTCCCCGGCGTGGGCCGCCAGCAGGGCGTGGACGAAGGCGTCCAGCTGCCAGACGATCCAGCCGCCGAAGCGGTCTTTGACCCAGCTCCGGGTCGAGACCGTGTACGGCCGCGCGTTGTCGGGGTCCCAGACCGTGTTCCAGCCCACGACGTCGGCCACCGCCCGCTGCCACCCGACCGCCGCGCTCACCTCGGGAGCCGGCGTCCTGGCGGTCGAGAGCCCCTCCAGCCGGTCCCGGGCCTGGGCGGGGCTGCCCCCCAGCCCGACGGCGAACCCGACCCGCCGCTCGGTGGCGTTGAAGCGGTACACGGCCCACCGGCCCCGCTCCGCCCGCGGGGGCCGGTAGTAGTAGCCGTGCTGCTCCATCTCCTGGGCGGGGCGGTGCCGGTCCTGGTAGAGGTCGGCGGTCACCGGGCGGACGTCGGGACAGAAGGCCATGTGGGTGGTTCCCACCCGACCCGTGGCCACCGGGGGCTCCCGGTACCGCGCCGGTCCGTCGGGGACCAGCAGGGTGAGCGGCGCGCCCCGGGCGCCGGCGAAGCCCACCGCCAGCAGGTACCAGAAGCGCAGGCCCCACTCCGCGGTGTGGTCGATCTCCACCGCGCCGGTCATGCCGGCCCCGCCCTGGCCGGCGAAGCTGAGCTGGAGCCGGGTGCCGTCGTGGCCCAGGGTCAGGGTCGCCCGGGACCCGTCGGTCGCGTGCGCTCCGAACTCCATCGCCTCGCCGAGGGGGAACTCCGTGGCCCGGCCGGAGGCGGTGCTGAAGGCGGCCAGGCGGACCGCCAGCCCGCTGGGCCGATGCAGGTAGCTGGCCGGGTGGGCCGGGTCCCAGGTGTTCCAGTCCCGGCCGTCGTCCCAGGGACCGGCGCCGCTCATTGGCCGGCGGGCGCCGCCCGCTCCGCCAGCTCCTCGGCGACGGTGGTGACACGGGCCTGGGGGGCGAAGCCGGCCAGCAGGCGGAGGGCGGCGGTGTGCGCCTCCCCGGTGACGCCGGCGGTGGCGTCGCCCACCACCCGTACCCGGGCGCCGTGGTCCAGGGCCGCCAGGGCGGTCGCCAGCACGCAGCAGTCGGTGGCCACCCCGCAGAGGACCAGGGGAGCGGTGCCCCCCAGGAGCGCCGACAGCTCGGGACCCCACTTGGAGAAGGTGGGCCGGGCGATCACCTGCTGGGCCAGGTCGCGCCAGGGCTCGGCCAGCTCCAGCAGCGGCGCGGCCTCCGGGGCGGTGACGAAGCGCCAGGTCTCGTAGTACTCGACCCAGCTGCCCTCGGGGCGGGCCGGGACCACGAAGCGGGTGAAGACGACCCGCGGGCCGAAGGCGCGGACGAGCTGCAGGATCGGCTCGGTCAGGGCCGCGAACCCCGGGGTGGCCCAGGGGCTCCCGGCGGCGAAGACCGGCTGCATGTCGATGACCGCCAGCAGTGGGCGGGGGGCGTCGCCCTCAGCCACGGTCCGCCGCCGGCCGTGGGCCGGCCCCGGAGGCGCGGCGGGTGAGTGGGCTCAGCCCCGCGTAGAGCAGTCCCCCCAGCACGAAGGCCACCAGCAGCCCGATGCTGCTGCCGCTGAGCGCGGCCGAGGGGCCGGCGGGCAGCAGCTTGAGGATGTAGCCCGCCCACAGGAAGACCGGCGAGGTCGAGGTGACCAGGCCCAGCCCCACCACCGCGGCGATGCCGAAGGAGATGAGGCCGGCGCTGTTGAAGGCTCCGTAGCGACCGGCGGTGTGGTACAGGTCGGTCTCCACGTAGCCCTCCTGGGTCCGGTACATCCACATGTCGACCAGGAAGATCGCCGCCCAGGCGGCCAGGAGCACGCCCAGGGTGATGAGGAAGCCCTCGAAGGGGCCAAAGAAGCTGCGGGCCACGAAGAGGACGTAGATGTTGCCGACCACCATCAGGGCGGCGTCGATGAGCACCGACTTGTACCGGGGCAGAGGGACGCCCAGGGTCAGCAGGTTGAGGCCGGAGGAGTACAGGTCCAGCAGCACCGCCGCGATCAGGCCCCCGACCGCGGCGATGAGGTAGGGGACCAGGAACCAGGTGGGCAGGGGGGCGGCCAGGGCCCCGATCGGGTTGGCCGAGGTGGCCAGGGTGGGGTTGTTGGCCGCCAGGAGCACGCCGAAGATGATCAGCAGCACCGGCCCCAGGCTGCCGCCGAAGGTGGTCCATCCCACCACTCCGCGGGAGCTGGCCCGGCGTGGCAGGTAGCGGCTGTAGTCGGCGGCCGCGTTGACCCAGCCCACGCCCAGGCCGGCCATGACCACGGAGAGCCCGCCGATGAGGCCGGCCAGCAGGGGCCCCGGGGGCAGGGAGGACACCCGCGCCCAGTCGATCTTCCCCGCCTCGAGGGCGAAGAAGATGACGGTCAGGATGCCGAAGGCCCAGGTGAACCACTGCTGGATCTTGAGGATGGTCGCGTGGCCCAGGAGGGCGATGAGGATGGTCACGGTGGCGACCACGGCGAAGGCGACGCCGAGGACGGGAGGGCTGGGGGGCAGGCCGAGGCGGGCGAGCACCGTCTCCCCGGCCAGGGCCGCCAGGGCCACCAGGATGATCTCCCAGCCCACCAGGGACACGTAGCTGATGAGCGTGGTGATGGCGTTGCCCCGGACCCCGAAGGCGGCCCGGGAGAGGATCAGCGTGGGGGCGCTGCCCAGCTTGCCGGCCAGGCTGATGAAGCCCACCAGCAGGAAGGACACCACCGTGCCCACCACTCCGGCGAAGATCGCCTGGGGCAGGTTGAGGTGGTAGAAGGTGACCAGGAAGGCGCCGTAGGTCACCCCCAGGACGCCGATGTTGGCGGCGAACCAGATCCAGAACAGCTCGAAGGGCGTGCCGTGCCGCTCGGCCTCGGGGATGGGGTTGATGCCGTTGGTCTCGATACTCCACAGCCGGTCGCTCTGCGGCTCCGCCGCTCCCGGACGCTCGTCGGTCAGCATCGGGGTCCCCCCTGGACGGCTGGTGTCCGCGGCGATGGGGGCGGCGCACCGGGCTGCGGACCCGGCGCCGGTGGCCGCCACGACGGCCCAGAGGGGCGTGGCCGTCGCGGGACGGCGTCGGCTCCCCCTGGGTCGCCGTAGTGTAACCGCTTACACGCCGACCGTCCAGCCCCGGTCCCTGCGGTCGGCGGCGACCAGGAGGTGGGCCGGGGCGGTCAGCCCGCCGCGGCCCGCAGCCGCGTCAGGGCACCGCGGTAGGGGTCGAGGAAGACGTGGTCGATGTCGGTCGTGACCCCCGCGGTGGTCGCCCAGCCCAGGAGGTGGGCGGCGAATCCGGCCGAGCCCTGCGGGTAGGCGGCGCGCAGGTCAGGGCGGGTCTGGTAGACGGTGGAGAGCATCCGCCAGGCCTGGCGGGCCCGCGCCGACCCGCGCAGGAGCGCCTGCAGCGTGGGCGGTGTGGGCAGGCTCGGGCCCAGCCGGCCCCCGGGGACCAGGCCCTCGCGGGCGTAGGCCCGGGCGGCGGGGGTGGCGAAGACGCTGAGGCGGTACTGGCGCAGCACCCGGACCTGCGGGGGCAGGAAGCTGGGGAAGGCGTAGACGTAGGTGTGGATCAGCGCTGACGGGGCGTGATCGAAGTTCACCACCAGGTCCGCGGCCTCCAGGCGGGTGGAGTGGGTGGCCACGCCGGCGAGCCAGCCGTAGCGCAGGGACAGCCCCACCTGGCAGACCAGGAGGGTGGCCACCACCCCGATCAGGACGGCGCCGGCGGTGGCGGTGGCGCGCCGGCCCTCCCGCCGCACCCAGTGCAGGAGCACCAGGTAGATCCCGGCCAGCAGGTCCAGGTTGTAGATGGTGTAGCGCGAGGCGGTGGCCTCGGCGACCCCGAAGCTGGCCCGGCCCACTGTGGTGAAGAGGTCGAAGAGCAGCCCGAAGAGGATGAGCGCCAGCGGGAAGGAGACGGCCCGGTCGACCTGCACCCGCCGGGTCACCACCGTCCAGCCGAGGGTGACCGCGGCCAGGCCCAGGATGAGCAGGCCGAAGAGGATCGTCTGGCCGTCGCCGTGGGCCGCGCTGGTGGAGGGGATCACGGCGCCGACCAGGACCACGAAGTACCGCAGCGCCGTCAGGGGCTGGTGCAGGAGGAAGTGCAGGTGCCCGCCGCCGGCGTGCTGGGCGCTGAGGTTGAGGCCGGCGAAGTAGAGGGCCCAGGCCGCGGCCGCCAGGCCGGTCCAGACCGCGCGCTGCACCCAGGTGGTGCCGGCGCGGAGCAGGTAGGGCAGCATCGCCGGCCAGACCAGCAGGCCCTGCAGCGCGGAGTAGGAGGCCAGGGTCGCACCCACCGCCGCCAGCGGCAGCGCCCACCAGTGGGTGCCCAGGCCCTCCAGCGCCACCAGCGCCACCACCAGGCCCAAGACCACCAGGTACCAGGTGAGGGCGAACCCGGTCAGGGTGATGGCGTTCTGCGAGAGGCTGAAGACGAGGAAGGCCACGGGGACCAGCCCCCAGGACGGCCCCAGGCGGTGGCGCCGGTAGAGCAGGCCCAGGCCCCCGAAGCTCACCATCAGCAGGCCGGCGCTGGCCAGCATCTCGTCCTTGACGTTGTAGTGGGTGAGCCCGGCCATCCCCAGCAGGATCAGGTTGGGGAAGAGCAGGCGGTTCTCGTTGTGCTGCGCCCACAGCGCCGCCAGGGTGAGGTGGCCGGTGAGGGCCATGTGCAGCAGGGGCACGAAGTTCCACTCGTCCTGCCAGGGCACGTTGACGCCGAAGCGGACCACGTACAGGAGGTAGACCGCCAGCGGGACCAGGACCAGCGGCACGCCCAGCAGGCTCGCGCTCAGCCCCGTCGCCGACAGGAGGGGGCCGCGGCCGGTGCGGGGGGCCGGTGGGGGAGCGCCCGCTGGGGTGCTCATGCGCCCGGCGGGAGGGGACACCGGAACCGCGGCCACCGCTGGGTGGTCCCGGCCCGCCGCGGGTGGCCGGTGGCCCTCAGCCGGGGTGGCGGGCCCGGGGTCAGCCGAAGGTCACCCGGTGGTTGGCGCCGTAGTTCCACAGCGCCGCCGCGCCCGAGCCGATGACCACCGCGGCCAGGTAGTACACGTGCATGGTGTCGACCGAGGTCAGCAGCACCGCCTCGTTGATGGCCAGGCCCACCAGGCTCACCCCCTCGAAGAGGAGGGCCCGCTGCCCGGCGGGTCGCGTCCCGTGGCCGCGCCAGGTCACCAGCGAGTTGAGCGTGAAGGTCACCACGATCGCCGTCTGGATGGCGATGCCCGACGCCAGCCACAGGGGCAGGTTGACGTGGCGGTAGAGCAGCGCGGTCAGGGCCACCGTGGTCGCCAGGCCGCAGAGGCCCACGCCCAGGAAGATCGGGAAGCGGGCGGAGTGGCGGCGCATCCGGCCGAGCCACACCGCTCCCGCCTCGGACCGGAATGTGGAGGCGCTCACGGTCGGCCGGCGGCTGGTGGGGGCGGGGGGGAGGGACGCCA
>JAKABB010000123.1 GCA_021802045.1 bacterium | reverse complement strand
CCCCTTCGACCCGACGGCGCTGCTTCGTCGGCTGGCCGCCGATCCCAGTGTCGCGATGACGCGCTGGGCGTTGCGGGTGGGGGTCGGGGTTTAAGGAACTTATCGCTGCCCCGGGGGATACCCCGGGCCGTTGGCGCTCCGGACGTCCGGAGCCTTTTTTATAGGATCGCCCGCCCCGCCCCCGCTCCTGATGGCGATCCCGTTGTGCGCTCTGCGAAAGGAGACCCCGGTTGATGGACATAGCGCGGTGGCTGCCCCTCGTGGTCTGGGGGGTGATCGGCGGCGGGTTTCTGGCGTCGTTTGCGTCGCTGGTCGCCTGGCGGGTGCCGCGCGGCCAGAGCGTCCTGCGGTCCTCGTTTTGCCCGACGTGTGGGCACGGCTTGGGACCGATCGACCTGGTGCCGGTGATGAGTTGGTTGTTGCTTCGGGGGCGCTGCCGGTACTGCGGGAGCGCCATCCCCCCGCGCGAGCTGGTGGTCGAGGCCCTGGGAATGGTGATGGGGGTTGCGATGACCGCGACCTGGGGGGTTTCCCCCAGTGCGCTTTTCTACGGCTGCTTTGTCTTCGGGCTGCTGGCCATTGCGCTGGCGGATCTCGAGCGGTATGAGGTGCCGCTGGCCGTGATCCTGGCCTTGGGCGGGGTCTGGCTGGCTGGCTTCCTCTTTGTCCGAGCGCATGGCTGGCTGGTCGTGGCCCCGCGCCCGCTCTGGGGCCTCGGCGTGATGCTGGCAGCTTCGGCATTCGGCGCGCTGGTCACCCGGGGCCGGTATGGCGGCGGCGATTGGCTCATCGGGTGTGTGATGGGGCTGTTTCTCGGACCGTATTACGCCCTGGTTGCGTGGTTCGGCGCGAACTTGTTGGCGCTGCCGCTGGCGGTCGGGTGGCGGCGCCGTGCTGGTGCGGGTCCGTTTCCGTTCGGACCGGCCTTGGCGGCGGCCAGCACGCTCTTCGCGCTGCCGCCGGTGCAGCTCTTCTGGCTCCACGTGTTTCCCTATCAGTTTTAGGCCCCGCCGATGTCCCGAGCCCCCGGCTGCCGGGGGTTTTTCGGCGCGGTGAAAGGAGCGACCGAATCCGTGAAGCAGTGGACTCCGTGGCGAATCCCTCTCGCCCTGTGGGGGGGCCTTGGTGCGGCCGTGTTGTGGCGCGGCGCGTTTCCGGTGCCCTACGCGTTGGTGGCCGCCGGACTGATCCTGGTGGTCATGGTGGGGGTGTGGCGGCGGGGCGCCCGCCTCGCGCTCCCGGCGACGCCGGTGACGGCGGCCTGGGGTGTTCTGCTGGCCGCTTATGGGGCGGCCCTGACGGGTGCGGTCGACCTCAATCAGGCTCTTATCGGCACGCTGGTGCTGGGCGCCGGGGTGGCCGTGTACTGGGGCGGGCGTCGGGCCTTTGCTGGCGCGCGCCTCGTGGCGTTTCCCGTGGGCCTCGCGGCCTTGAGCGGCCTCGCGGCTCTGGTGGGCCTCGCGGGGCTGGCCTGGCCTCATGGGATCCTGGCCAATCTGGTGGATCCGTCGAGCGGCCGGCTCGCGGGCGTGGTGGAGTACACCAATGCCGCCGGCATTCTGGCGGTGATGGGCACGGTTGCGGCCTGGACCGCCGCGGCGGTGAGCGGCCGCGTTGGACGTCGGGGTCTGGAGTGGGCGGGCGCCCTCTCGGTCGCGGCCCTGTTGCTGACCGAGTCGATTGGCGCGAGTCTCGTGTTCGGGGTCATCACCGTCGTCTGGCTCGTGCGGGCCCCGAAGACGTGGGCGACGGTGGCCGCAACCTTGCTGAGTGGCGGGGGGGCCTACCTGGCCGGCCGTCATCTCACCGCGCACCCGACACACCTGGTGGGGGTCCTGGTGGCCATTGGCCTGGCCGTCCCGTTGGCGGCGGGCCTCCGGCGCGGAGGCGCCTGGGTGGCCCGACAGAACCGCCGGACGGTCTGGGTAGGCGTGGGGGTCTTGGTGGTCCTGTTCGGTGCCTTGCTGACCGACGGCACGACGGGACGGATTGCCGGACACCTGGTCCCGGCGGCGTTTTCCCAGCGCTGGGTGGGGCTCAAGGCCAGCGGCTTCTATGATATCCGGAGCCGCTTCGCCATGTGGACCACGGGGGCGCGGCTCGTGGCGACGCATCCGCTCCGGGGCCTCGGCGCCGGCGGGTGGGCGTCGGCGTATCTCGGCGCCCGGCCCTGGCCTTTTACGGCCAGCGCGGCGCACTCGAGCGTGGTCCAGGTAGCCACCGATGCCGGTGTCCCGGGCCTGGTGGCGTGGCTCGGGCTTTGGGCGGGGACTGGCTGGCTCTGGTGGCAGACCCGGCGGCGCGTACACCCCCCGCTCCTGGCGGATGGCGTGGCCTTGCTGTTGGCGGCGCTCTTGGCGCACAGCCTGATGGACTGGGATCTCGCCATTCCTGGCCTGGCGTGGGTGGGTTGGGCGGGCCTCGGTGCGCTCGGAGGCCAGACGGCCCTGGCGCCGACGGCTGTTCGCGTCACGCGCCTCCCCTGGATCTTGGCGGCGCTCGGGGCCTTGTTGGCCGGGGCGCTGGCGGTTGGGCAGTTCGCGGGAGCATCCGGGGACGCGCTGTTGAGTCAGGGGCGAGCGCTCTCGGCCGACTACGCTTACGCGACGGCGGTGCGCTGGGATCCGTTGGCCGCCTCGTTCCACTACGACCTGGCGCAGATCAATCAGCAGCTGGCCCCGGTGAGCGCGCGCGATGCCACAACCGCGGATCGAGCGTACGCCACCGCCGTCCGGCTCAGCCCGGACAGCTACCTCTATCACGCGCGCTATGGGCAGTTCCTGGCCCAAAACGGCGATCCGGTCGGCGCGGAGGCTCAGTTGGCGCGTGCGCTGCGGGACGGGCCGGACGTCGGGCCGCTCTACGCCTACGTGGCCGGGATTCAAGAAGGCATGGGGTACGAAACCCTGGTGGCCCATCATCGGGCCGCGGCGCGCCCGTTGTTGGAGGCCGCCCTCGCGACCGCCCGGCGTTTTACCGCGATGCGGGCTATCGTCAATCGGCGCGCTCCTGTGTCGGTCCAGGAGGCCCCGGAGCCGCAGGTGGATCTGTATGCCGGGATGGCGGCCGCGCTGCTGAAAAAGCCGGTGGTGGCCGCCTTCTGGCTGCGTCAGGACCCGACCGTCTCGGAGGCCCGGGCGATGGCCGTCACCGTGGTTGCCTGGGAACAGGGCCAATCGGTCTCGACGCAGCAAGCGGCGCGCTTCGCGCGACAGTACCCCGGCTTTCGCCGGCAACTCCGGCAGATTCAAGCGGTGGTGCTCGACCCGTGACCGATCACACGTCGCGGTCCGGAGGCTTCGGCGTCCGGGCCGCCAAGCTTTTTGAAAAAAGTTGGGCGGGGGGTGTAAGGATTCCCGCCTATTTGTCTAGTTACCCAAATGAAAGCCGGCACACACGATGCCGCCGGGTTTCCCTCCGGGGTAACCGGGGGATTGATAAGGAGGTTGTGGGTTTGTCTGTTAATGCGATGTCACTTCGGACCCGCATGGCGGTACTCCGGGAGAAGACCCGGGGTCGCAAGGGTCTCAAGAAGTTTGTCGGGGTCTCGCTCATTGAACTGATTGCCGTGGCCATCATCCTGGGCGTCTTCGCGCTCATCGTGGTGCCGAATGTGGTGAACGCCCTGGGACTCTCGAAGGGTGCTGCGTTCTCCAGCACGCTCTCGGAAGTGCAGAGCGGGTCGGATCAGTTCTACGCGGTCAACAACCAGTACCCGACCTATGTGCAGCCGGTATCGACCACGTCGGCCGCCGAGATCAACTTCGCGGCTAAGGACGTGGCGGACTCGAACACGTTCCTGCCCAACTACATCCGGACCGAGCCGTCGAGCTCGCCGGCGAACCTGGGTCTGAACCCGGCCAACGGTGCGAGCGTCTACTACGGCGTGGTCGCTTCCGGCCAGGTGTTCGCGACGCAGACCGCGCCGACCAGCAATGCCTGGTCGACGGGGACCACCACGGTCTTCACGGTGCAGCATCACACCAACGGGGTGGAGCTCAGCACCATCTGGTAAGACCCGGAGCCACGGGGAGGCCAAGCTTACGCTTGGCCTCCTTTTTCTATCTTCCGGGAAGGAGGGCGAACATGAGGACTCCATGGTTAGCACTCCTGGCGCTGGTGGTCGCCTTGACCGCCACCGGCCCGCTGGTGTTCGGGCAAGCGCCACCGGCGCCGCGCCCCGTGACGGTGCACACGACACCAGCTCTCGCGGCGCGGCCCACCGCCGTCATGGCGGTCCGGAGTACGCGGCCCGCCCCACCATCGGCCCTTACGCGGTTTCGCGCGGACCTGGCGGGCTATCAGTGGCCAGAAGCTTATGCGCTCTTACCCGCTCTTGCACGTCAGGCCGTCCCTCTCGCGACCTTTGCCGACTATCTGGCGACACCCAATGGCGCGACCCAGGTGCTCGCGCATCTCAGCACGACGCCAGCGGGCGTGATGACGGGGTGGGCCGCGGGCTTTCCGGCGACCATGAAGCAGGCGGTCACGCCACTTCCGTCGCCTCCGCCGGCGGCGCCGGCTTCCGGTGGCACCTCTCCATCCGTGATCGTGCCGACCTACCTGATGGGGATTTATCAGTGGGCGGCCTCCACCACCGGAGTGCCCTGGGCGATCTTGGCGGCCCAGGACGACGTCGAAAGTGGCTTTCATGCGACCGAGACCCGACAGGACGCCAACGGCACGGTGGACCGGGGCATTGCCCAGATCAACTCCGGCGCGCATCCCACGGTGACCCCGGCGGAAGCGTTCAACCCGTGGTGGGCGATCCCCTGGCAGGCCCAGACCCTCCGCCGTCTCTACCAGGAGAGTGGGAACTGGTCCGACGCCCTGGCGATCTACAACAGTGGGGTGCCGCTGGCCCAGGTCGGTCCGAGTGCGCGCACACAGGTCACTGCGTATGTCCACAACATTCTCACCATCGCGCGGACCCTAAGTCCGACGGCGCCCTAGGAGGACCTCATGGAGTTTCATCCGCAGCTTCGTGCGCACATGGACAGCCTGTTCCAACGCCGCGCCTCGGACCTTTATCTCTCAACCGGGAACCGCCCCGCGCTCCGCATCGACGGCGACGTGCTGCCGATTCACGGCGAGGTCCTGACCGGTTCCCAGATGGCGACCATCACCCGGGCGCTCTTAGGGACCGAGCGAATGGGACAGCTCTTGCAGCAACGCGAGTTCGACTTTTCCTTCGCGTATGGAAACCAAGGGCGGATCCGGGCCAATGCCTTCTACGCGCAAGGGGAGCTGGCGCTGGCGCTCCGGCTGATTCCGCATGAGATTCCGTCGATGGAAGATCTCGACCTACCGCGGGGGGCGCGGCTCCTGGCGGACCTCCCCCGGGGCCTCGTGCTGGTCACCGGGCCGACCGGGTCCGGGAAATCCACGACGCTGGCGGCGATGGTCCGGCACATCAACGAGACCAAGCCTGTGCACATCGTGACGATCGAGGATCCCATTGAGTATCTCCACCCGCCAGGGCGGTCGGTGGTGGAGCAGCGCGAGGTGGGCCTCGACACGCATTCGTTCGCTAATGGGTTGCGGTCCGCGCTCCGGCAGAACCCGGACGTCGTGCTCATCGGGGAGATGCGCGACCCGGAGACTATCGCGATCGCGGTGACGCTCGCGGAAACCGGCCACCTGGTGTTTGCGACGCTCCACACGTCGGACGCGCCGGGCGCTATTGACCGCATCATCGACGTCTTTCCCGGATCCCAACAACAGCAGATCCGCATTCAGCTCGCCGCGTCCTTGATGGGCGTCGTCGCCCAATTGCTCTTGCCCCGGGTCGGTGGCGGGCGGGTGGCTTGCTTTGAGGTGATGCTGGCCAACCCCGCCGTGCGGGGGCAGATCCGGGAAGGCAAGACCCAGACCTTGCGGACCACCATCATCACCGGCGTTGCGGACGGGATGCAGAGTATGGAGATGAGCCTGGTCGACCGGGTGAAGCGGGGCCAGATTCGCCTCGAGGATGCCCAGGCGCGGAGCTTGCACCACGAAGAGCTGACCTCGCTCTTGAAACAAGGCGGCCTCAGCGCCGCGGCCGCTGGGCCCCTCGCCCGCCGGGCCGGTGTGGCTCCCGCGTCCTAAGCCGTCGGCAGAGAGGAGGAACCCGGGCGGGGAGCCCGGTCGCCTATGCAGTTTGCCTATGTCGCGTTTGACGAGGGCGGGCGCTTGGAGCGGGGCATCGTGGAAGCGCTCGATGCCCGAGAAGCGGAAGGCTGGGTCGCGGATCACCACTTCGGGTTTGTCAACGTGCGGCCGGTGCGGCCGTCGTTCTTCACGCTCAACCTCTCGGTCCACGACAAAATCACGCCCGTCGATGTGGCGTTTTTCTTTCAGCAGGTCGCGGCCATGCTGCGCGTGGGGGTGTCCATTCACCGGGCGCTGTTGACCCAGGCCGACACCATCAAGCGCAAGCGCTTCCGGCAGATCCTTCAGGATCTGGCGGACAGGGTGGCGCGCGGCCAGCGGGTGAGTGAGGGGCTGGCCCTCTATCCAAAACACTTCCCGCCCATTGTGACCCGGCTCCTGCGGGGGGCGGAAGAGGTGGGCCGCCTCGAGATGGGCTTTGAGGAAGCCGGGGCGTTCGTGCTGTCGGGGTTCCTTCTGATGAAGAAGATCCTGAGCGCCATGTACTACCCGCTGGCGGCCATGCTGCTGCTCGTGGGCGCGAGCTACTTCATGGTCTTTAAGGTGTTCCCGGTGCTCGGGAAGATGTACAGCGCCTTTGACGTGAAGCTGCCTGGGCTCACGCTCTGGATGATCGCGTTTACCAACTCCAGCGTGAAATGGGGCCCCTACATCGGGGGCGCACTCGGGGTTGGCGTG
>JAKABB010000122.1 GCA_021802045.1 bacterium | reverse complement strand
CCCCGCGGCGCCGGTGGGCCGTCCGGCCCGGTCCGCGGCCCCGACCCGGCCCCGCCTCGGCCCGTCCGACCCCCGGGGGGTCGGCGGGCGAGAGGGGTCGTCGACGGCCGGTGCCAGCTCAGAAATCCCGGGCCAGCTGCCGCTGGCTGAAGGCGGTCAGCTCCAGGCTGCCGTTGACGTCCCGGGTGATGACCACGTCCTTGGCCACCAGGCCGGAGTGATCGGTCGGGGTGTAGGTGTAGGTGCCCTCGACAGTGGTCACGCTCTCGTGGTTCAGCCCCGCCGCGATCCCGGCTGCGGTCGGCCCCTTGGCCCTGATCGCCGCCGCGATCAGCTGGATGGCGCTGTACCCGTCCAGGGCGAACTGGGGTGGGTAGTAGCCGTTGGCCGCCTGGAAGGCCTGGGCGAAGCTCAGGATCTTGGACTTGGAGGGCACGCTGCTGGGGAGCTGCGGCCCCACCGCGCCCATGTCGGCGGCGATCACCACCCCGTTCCCGGCGGCGCCGGCCGGCTTGAGGTAGAGGTAGCTGGCCTCGGCGTGGCTCATCAGCAGGGGGATGGTGAGGCCGGCGGCGCGGAACTGCTGGGTCAGGATGACCTCGGCCGGGCCCGATCCCCAGACCATCAGCCCCTGCGCCCCGGAGGCCTTGACGTGGGCCAGGAGCGCGGAGAAGTCGGTGGTGGTCAGCGAGAAGATCTCGTCGGCGACGAAGTGGACCCCGTAGCTGGGGGCCATCTGCTGCATGTTGCCCCACCCCGCGGTGGGGAAGGCGCTGGTGTCCCGGGCCACCGCCATCCGGGTCAGCCCCTTGGCCTGCATGTAGGCCAGCAGCCGCTGGGCCACGATCTGGGTGGTGGGCGGGGTGATGAAGAAGTAGCGGTGCGGCGGCTGCACCAGGTTGTCGGCCGCGGCGTTGGAGACGCAGGCGATCTTGGCCGCCTCGCAGCCGGGCAGGACCGCCAGCGCCGAGGAGGAGAAGACCGGGGCGTCGATGGCCACCACCCCCTGGCTGATCAGCTGGTGCAGGTCGGTCACCGCCTGGGTGGGGTTGGTCTGGTCGTCGAGGACGGTCAGCTGGAGCTTGCGCCCGTTGATGCCGCCGGCCTTGTTGATGGCGTTGACCGCCTGCTCCGCCCCCAGCCGGTCGTTGATCCCGAGCGGGGTGTAGGGCCCGGTGAGGGAGGTGATCATCCCGATCTTGATCGGGCCCTTGCTGGCGCCGGAGCTGGGCGCGGCCCCGCAGGCCGTCACCAGGAGGGCCACCGCAGCCCCGAGCGCCACCCCCAGGGCGCCGCGTCGTGTCACCGGGCGGGACCGTCCCCGGGGCCCGCGGGCCCCGGGCCGACTGTCGAGGTCCATGCTCATCGCCACACCTCCCTCATCGCTGATCGAACGACCCGGGCTGGGCCCGGCGTCCACCGCCGGCCGCCGGAGCCCCGGCCTGTGCCCCGCTGTTGGAGATCACCCGCACCGCCTTGCCCTCAGACCGTGGCACCGCACCGGGTGGCAGTACCGTCACCGCGACCCGGATCCCCAGGTGGCTCTCCAGGTCCCGGCGCAGCTCCGCCTCGAAGGCGGCCGAGCCACCGCGCCGCTCCGCCGTCGCCGACGGGAGCTCGACCCGGACCTCCAACCCCCGGGGGCGCCGCCGGTCCCCCTCCACCACCAGCTGGTAGTTGGCGGGAAGGTGGTGGCGCTCGCTGAGGACGTGGGCCACCTGGCTGGGGAAGACGTTGACCCCGTGGAAGATCAGCATGTCGTCGGTGCGGTCGCGCACCCGCACCATCCGGCGCAGGGTGCGGCCGCAGGCGCAGGGCCCCGGGAGGAGCCGGGTGAGGTCGCGGGTGCGGTAGCGCAGCACCGGCACCGCCTCCCGGGTCAGGGTGGTGAGCACCAGCTCCCCCTCGGCACCCTCCGGCAGCGGCCGGCCGCTCTCCGGGTCGATGACCTCGGGCAGGAAGTGGTCCTCGTTGAGGTGCAGCCCCTCCCGCTCCGCGCACTCGAAGGCCACCCCCGGGCCCAGCACCTCGGAGAGCCCGTAATGGTCGACCACCCGGGCCCCGAAGCCAGCCTCCAGCCCGGCCCGATCGCCCTCGGTCCAGGGCTCGGCCCCGCAGACCAGCACCCGCAGGGGCAGCGGGCGCAGGTCGATCCCGGTCTGCCCGGCCAGCTCCAGGAGGTGGAGGGCGTAGCTGGGGGTGACGTGCAGCACGGTGACGCCCAGGTCGCAGAGCAGCCGCAACTGGCGGGCGGTCTGGCCGCTGCCGGCCGGCACCGTCAGGAGCCCCAGGTGGTCCGCACCCAGCTGCATCCCGAAGGCACCGGTGAAGAGGCCGTAGTGCATGGCGTTGTGGAAGACGTCGCCCGGTCCCACCCCGGCGGCGTCCAGCGCCCGCGCGGTCAGCCGCCCCCAGGTGGCCAGGTCGGCCGCGGTGTACAGGGTGACCGTGGGCGGCCCGGTGGTCCCGCTGGAGGCGTGCAGGCGGCGCAGCTGGTCCCGCGGCACCACGGCGCCGCCGAACGGGTACCAGGCGCGGAAGTCGTCCTTGGTGGTGAAGGGCAGCGCGGCCAGGTCCGCCGGGGTGCCGACGGCCAGGAGGCGCTCCAGCGCCGCCGCCCCGCCGACCGCCTGGGACAGCGCGTCCCGGGCCCCGGGCCGGCCGGCCACTATGCGGCCGAGGGTCGAGCGCAGCCCCGCGGTCTGCAGGGCATCCCGCTCCGCCGGTGCCTGGCGCTGGGCCGCCTCGTCGATCACGGGGACCCCCGCCGCGCCCGGCGCTGAGCCTTCCGCTGCTGGTAGACGTGGGCGAAGCGGTCGCGGTCGGGACCGCTTCGCACCCGCTCCTGGCTGTCGAGGTACAGGCGCAAGAACTCGTCGAACCCCTGGGTCCAGCCGACATCCAGCAGGCGCTTGCAGTGGCGGGCGGCGTCGGAGTGGCCGGCGGCCAGGGCCGCCACCCGCTCCTCGACGGCGGCGTCGAAGCCGCTGGTCGGCAGGACCTCGTCGGCCAGCCCCATCCGCTGGGCCTGCTCGGCGTCCAGGCGCTGCCCGCCCAGGATCAGCGACTTGGCCCGTCCCATCCCCACGAAGCGCGCCAGCCGGAAGACGCTCATGCCCGGGATCAACCCCTCCTCGGCGGCGGGGAGGGAGAGCTGCGTCCCGGCGGCCACCAGGCGCAGGTCGCAGGCCAGGGCCAGCTGCAGGCCCCCGCCGACGCAGTACCCGTGGATCGCCGCCACCACCAGGGCATCCATCAGCTCCAGCCGGCGCAGCGAGCGCTCCCACCACGGGAAGTGGCGCGGGTCCAGGGTGCCCTGGTGCAGCTCGTCGAGGTCCATGCCGCTGCAGAAGGCCCGGCCCGCCCCCCGGATCAGGACCACGGCCAGGTCACGGCGCTCGGCCACCGCCTCCACCGCGTCGCGAAAATCGACGGTCAAGCGGGTGTCGAGGGCGTTGAGCACCTGTGGCCGGTTGAGCCGGATCTCCGCGATCGCGCCGTCAACGGTCAGCAGGACCGCGGGTTCCACGCAGCCGATCCTCCGGGGGCCCCGCTAGCGGGGCGAACGGTTCACTGGTGGGTAAACGTAGACCCCGCCCCCGGGACCCGCGCGGTCGGGTCGCTGCGTTCGCCTCGCCGAACGCCCATCATCCGCCGGTCGCGGCCACGACGGCTCCCCGTGGCCGGCGACACCGGCCGATCCGCAGCGGATGCGGGCCCGGACGAACTCCCTGGCCACCACCGTGAGCCGGCAGCGGCAACGCTCGGCTGAGGCGGCCGGCTCAGACCGCCCGGTGGGCCCAGGCGACGACGTCCACGAGCGGCTCCTCACCCGGACCGGCGGGACGCTCGACGCGCTCGAGGCGATCCACCGCCAGCGCCGGGAAGGCGCCGCGGAGCTGCTCGGGGGTGTAGAGCCGGTCGGGGTCGGGCGGGCCGGCCCGGCCCAGCGAGTCCCGGTGGTGACCGACCACGAAGAGATGCCCCCCGAGGCGAAGCGCCGCCGAGGCCCGGGCGAAGAGCCGGCCGCGCTCGGGCTCGACCAGGTGGACGTTGGCCAGGACCACGAGGTCGAAGGAGCCCACCGGCGGGTCATAGGTGAGCAGGTCGGCCTGGACCGTCTTGATGCCGACGCCGGCCTCGGCCGCGCGCTGGCGCGCCTGGTCGAGGCCGACCGCCGAGGCGTCCACCCCGGTGACCTGCCAGCCCTGCCGGGCCAGCCAGATGGCGTTGCGCCCGGGTCCACAGCCCAGGTCGAGGGCGGACCCGGCCGCGAGTGGGGCCGCGAGCTCGACCAGGTTCGGGTCCGGCTCCCTCGGCCACTGGTTCTCGGCGTAGCGGCGATCCCAGGCCCATTCGCCGCCGGCGGCCGGCGCCTGATCCGAGGGGACGCGGTGGGCAGGGGACGACGGGGGCGGGGCGGGGTCGGGATTCATCACTCCTCCTCTCGGTCTCCACCGCACGGGGCGACGGGTCCACGCGGTACTTGCGTTGGGCCGGGAGGCAGCGGGAACGTGCGGCAGGCGCCGGCGCGGGGCCCAGCAGGACCATCATCCCAGGGGCTCGGCGGTCCGGATGGGGCCGCGGTCTCCACCGGTCTGGTGGCGGCCCCCCATCGGTGCTGCGGCCGCCCACCCTTCCCCGCTCCGTCGCCTGGCCACGACCATCGCCGCACACGCCCAGGACCATGCGCGCCCGGTCGTGGATCAGCTCGCCGGCCGCGGCCCCCGGGAGCCGCGGCGAGGCGAATGCCAGCGACGGTGGCTGCCCGGTTCCCGGTGGGCACCCGCGCTGGGTGGCCGTCGCTCCACCTCACCGTGGTGGAGACGATCCTGCTGGTCGCCGGGATGCTGACCAGATGGGTGAGCGCGCTCGATCCGCCCGGAACGGTCCTCGCCCCCGTCATCGTCTGGCTGCCGGTCGCTCGGGCGCGCCGACGCCGGCGGGCGCTGGGGCGCCGGGCAGTTCGCCGCACGGAAGCGGTCGCGGCTGCCACGTTGGCCAGCACGCCCCGCCGAGCTTCACCGCCCTGCTTGCGAGCGTCACGCGGCTGGCAGTCGGTGCCGCGCTGTCCCGGAGGTCCCGCCCGCCCGCGCGTGGCGCCCAGCGCTGGCCCCCTGGGCTCAGCACGCCCGCCGACCCCTGAGTGCGCCACCCGTGTCGGGGCCGGCGTCGCTCGCGGCCCTGACTCCACGGACCGTTCCGCGCCGGACGCTGGTGGCGACGTGGAAGTCACGGACGACGAGGCGCTGGCCCTGGCACGCGACGTCAACGGCCTGCAGGCACCGTAACGGTGCGTCGGTGGTCCCCGTTGGAGCCCGTGACATGACCGTCGGCGACCGCCGGTGATCCGAGGCCAACCGGCAGCGGGGGCTCTGGCGGGAGTCGTGGCGGCCATCACCGCGGTGGTTCTGGCGGCTTGTGGCAACCCAACGCCGGGCGCGACCCACGCGGTGAGCCCCAAGCCCCCGGTTTCGCCGGCACCCATCTCTCCCACCTCGGCATCTCCCTCCCCCACCCCGGATACCGCTGGGGTCGCCCGCTGTCGGTTTGCCGAATTGGTGATCAGCGACCGCCGGGGCGGGGTCGGACTCGGGCACAGCGGAACCGTGCTGCTCTTTCGCAACCGCGAACGGGAAGCCTGCGTGTTGGGAGGGTACCCCGGTGTCGCCGGTCTCGATGCCTCGGGACAGCAGGTGACAGAGGCTGTCCGAACCGCCAACGGTTACATGGGCGGACTGCCAATCGGTCAGACCGCGCCCCCGGTGATTGAACTGGCCGCTGGTGGCACGGCCTCGGCTCTGGTCGAGGGCACCGACATCCCGCTCGGGGCCGCCACCAGCTGCCCTGCCCTCGCCGGCCTGCTGGTGACGCCGCCCGGTTCGCACCACTCCGCGGTGCTGCCACACCTGGCCCCCGGGGACTGCTCCCGGCTGGAGGTTCATCCCGTCGTGGCGGGCACGAACGGGGGCGAGGGATAGGCGGATCGTCCGCGGGGGGCCCAGATGGCCCCGCTCCGTCGAACCGGCTGACGGCGGCGGCCAGCAGGCACGGGGCCCAACCGAGATCCGGGGTGCGGTCCTGCCGCGCCAGCCGGATGGCATGACTTGGCGCCTACCCGCTCTCCGGCGGCGGAGCCGCGCAGGCCAGGACCAGGGTGTCGAGGAACCGGGCCACCGTGGCGGTGTCCAGCAGCCGTCGGTCGTAGACGACGGAGATGGGGCAGGTCTGGCGCCAGCCGATCCCCCCGCCGGGCCGCGCCATCGGGCGCGAGCGCACCACGCCCAGGCCGATGATGGTGGCCTGCCCCGGGTGCAGCATGGGCAGGCTCCACTCGGCCCCGAAGGCCCCGACATTGGTGACCGTGGTGCTCCCCCCGCGGGTCTCCTCCGGGCCGAGCCGGCCGGCCCGCGCCCGCTCGGCCAGGGCGGCCAGCTCCAGGGCGACCGCGGGCCAGGGCCGTCGATCGGGGTCGCGGGTCACCGGGACCACGACCCCGTCGGGGATGGCGACGGCGACCCCGATCCCCACCCCGGCCACCGGTCCCAGGCCCGCCGGCCCGACCAGGCCGTTCACGCCGGCATGGGCGCGCGTCGCCCGGGCCACCGCCTGGACCAGGAGCGGCAGGAGGGTGAGGTCGCGGCCGTGCGCCTGCCGGAAGTCCGCCCGGCGCTGGCGCTGGAGGGCCACCAGCGCGTCCACCTCGGCCAGCCCGAAGAGCGCCGCCGCCGCGGCCACCGCCCACACCTCCTCCATGCGGCGGCCGATCACGCGGCGGGTCAGGGAGAGCGCCGGGGCGGCGGGGGCGGCGGCGGCCGGCGCGGCCGCCGCGGCCGCCGCCGGGGACGCCGGGGCGGCGTCCAGCGCCAGCCGCGCGATC